>CAZYSE010000001.1:0-20529 GCA_964650085.1 uncultured Candidatus Saccharibacteria bacterium
AGAAGAGTTAGAGTAATCAATATATTAAATACTACTAACGTTTAAGAACTCCCCTCCGCCAAAGGCGGTGTCCCCTCTTTGAAAGAGGGGAGGGTTTATTGACTGGCCTTTAATCCTTGAATAAATTCCTCAGCATCACTAACTAAAACCTCTCTAGGCTTTGCTCCGTTTTGTGGGCCAACAACTCCAAGAGCTTCTAGTTCCTCGATTAATTCTGCTGCTTTATTAAATCCGATATTCAGTTTTCTTTGTAAGAATGAACTAGATCCTTTATTAAATTGAACTACTATTCTAATCGCTTGTTCTACTTGAGAACCTTTCTGCATGCTGCCGTCCATCATAAATCCACCTTCTTCACCAGGTAATGCCTGCTTTTCTGTAATCTCGTTCACGTATTCAACTTCTGGTGCTTGAGATCGTATAAATCCAACAATTCGAATTACTTCATCTTGATCAATTAAAGCACCTTGAAGTCTAATAGACTTAGGTCTGTCTGGAGCCTTGTAAAGTAGATCACCATTTCCTAATAAAGATTCTGCACCCATTCGGTCCAGAATAACTCTAGAATCTGTAGAACTTGTAACGCTCATACCAACTCTTCCTGGAATGTTAGCTTTAATAATACCAGTAATAACATTTACAGAAGGTCTTTGTGTAGCAAGAATCAAGTGGATTCCTACGGCTCTAGCTTTCTGAGCAAGTCTTACAATAGCAGTTTCTGTTTCAACTCTGTTTGCAGTCATCATCATGTCGGCCATTTCATCAATCACAATTACAATGTATGGCATTGCAGAGAATCCCATCTTTTCGTTATAACCAAGAATGTTTCTTACCTGTTCTTTTGCAAGATTAGTGTAACGCCTTTCCATTTCCGTAACCGCCCACTTTAAAGCATTAACAACTTTATCCATATCTGTAATAACTGGAGTTAGTAAGTGAGGGATTCCGTTGTAATCTGAAAGTTCAACTTGCTTAGGGTCAACTAAAATCAATTTAACTTCATCTGGAGTTTTCTTCATCAATAAAGATGAAATGAATGTATTAGTCAAAACGGATTTACCAGAACCAGTTGCTCCTGCAATCAAAAGGTGAGGCATTTTTTGAATATCTACAATAATTGCAGAGCCATCGATGTCTTTTCCAACGGGTACAGGTAAACCAAATTTTGTACTCATCATTTCGTTTGAAGCCATTAATTCCTTAAATCTAACCATGTCTCTATTTTCTCTTGGAACTTCAATTCCCAAGAATGTAGTTTCTGGAATAGATTCTATACGTACAGCATTAGAATCAACTCCTAAAGCCAAAGCAAGGTTTGCGCTTAAGTTAGAAATCTTTTCAACCTTAATTCCTAGAGGTAGATTTAATGCATATTGAATAACTGAAGGTCCTACATAACTTTCTTCAACTTTAGCTTCAACACCAAAACTTCCTAAAGTTTGTTCGATAATCCTTGCGTTTTGTTCAATTGCAGGCTCTTTGTTGCTTCCTTTTTTACTAGGAATAAGCAAAGAGAGTGGAGGAAGTTGCCAATCGGGATATTTTAAATCGTCTTGACGTAAACCATCTTCTCCAAGTTCGCCTTCAACAATTTCTGGATGATTAGCATGTGATTTCTTAGGAATTTTGAATTCTGTATATGCTTTTTTATCATCTTCATCATCTTGTTCTTTTGCATTCGCACGTTCTGCTTTACTATCTTTCTTCTTTTTCAAGAAACTATTAAAGTCTCCAAATGTGGAAGCATTCTCTGGTGAAATTTCTTCGTCCTCATCATCGTAATCTGCGTCTGTCCCCCAAATACCTTTAAGAAAAGCCCACAAGCCACCAAGAATTTTTCTAGTAAATTGAAATACCATTCCAGAAGGAATCGAAAGAGCAAATGGAATTAATAGTAAATTAACCAAAAACAAAATTAATTTTGTTGCAGGCTGAGTAGGGAGAGTTTCTTGCATTACATTTGCCACTACAAAATATCCAACCTGTCCTCCAAGTGTTTCGGAAGAGTTTCCAGCATATCTATAAATTTCTAAAGGCCCACTCGCCATTGCTGTGATAAATGCGGGTAGGGTGAAAAGCAGTACTAATTGAGCAATTAAAGATCTTTTTGAATTGAATAAGTAATCAAAACCTAAAAATTTTAAACTGAAATTGAAAGAAACAAATACAGCAACAAAAGTAGCCGTGCCAAAAATGCCTTTTGCAGTACCAAAGATACTTGAATCGGTATCATTCGAAAGCAAAGACAGTAATAAGAATATTGCGAGTACTAGAAGTCCAATTCCTAAAACAGTTAAAGTTTCTTTACTATCATAAGTTGGATGTTTTTTTCGTGCCATAAATTTACACAGCTATAACTCTATTGTATCATTGATCAATATATCATAGCAGGGGAAAGGCTAGAAGGTCTAAAAGATACAAGGCTTAAAAAACCAAAAAGCAAAAAAGGCTAAAAACACATAAATAATCACGATAAACTTATGAAATTAATACAGAAGTTCAAAAGCTATAACTACGGATCGACGAACTATGTCTATCAGTTTGAGAATGGATTGAAGCTTTTGGTAACTGAGAAGACAGATATTAGAGACTTCTATGCGGCAATTGTTTTTAAAGCTGGAGCGCTAATCGAGAATCAAATTGGTGTAACAGATGGAACATCACACTTCCTAGAACACTTAATGGTGTTTAGCCCAAGTAGTTATTTCAAAAGTGTTGATGCCAAAAAAGAGTTTATGTATGGAAATTTATCTCGACCAGAAGTGAATTACAACGGGGCGACTAGTAAATACGCAATGTGGGTACACTCAAACTCACAAATTAAAGGAAAAGATAGAGTGATGAAAATGCTAAAAGGTTATATTGATTCTTCGGAGAAAGATTTTAAAGTAACAATCGAGAAAGAAAGAAGCATCATACTTTCTGAAAGCAAAAGAATGGTTAAAAAAGAAAAAGATGCTGGGTACCACTACAGACAGTTCTTTTTCGGTGAACTGTACCCTGAATTTGTTAAGTACGTGATTGGCGAGTATGACCAAATAGAATCGATATCTCTTGAAGAACTTGTGAAATTTCGAGCAGAAATTGCAAAAGGGAAGAACGCAATTATTGCTATACAAACGAATAAATGGCCAGATAAAGCGTTAATCAGAGATATAAAAGAAGTCGCGGAGTACTTTAATAATAAGAAAAGTTCTATCGATTACAAAGTAGTGCCGTATAAAAATCACTTTAAGTATAAGCATTTTAAAGACGAAGACAAAAGAGATATTTTCATTTCATACAACGTTTTCTTGCCAAAACGATTAAATATAGATTACAGATTAGAAGCGATAGAAGAATTTGCACAATCGCTTATGTCCAAAACAGTATTTGAACATTTACGAGAAGACAAACAACTTGTGTACTCGGGAGGTGCTTTCGATGAATATGCATTGGTAGCTCATAGAAATAGAGGATTTAGTACTTCTGTACCTAAAGAAAAGTTAGCAGAATTACTGGATTCTATCGAGCACTTGCTAACAACCTACTGGAAAGAATTTCTCTTCTCACCCAAAGGTGATAAATGGTTTAGAACAATAGTTAGTAGTTATTTATTCAAAAGCACTACAGAATTTGATCTAGACTTCCCAAAAAACATGGCTTTGGATTACATGTTCGATGAAGAGCTAGGATATGATTACAGAGAAGCAACAAGGGCAATTAAAAAAATCACCCGAGAGGATGTATCAAAATTTCTAGAAGAGTATTTAAATATTGCACCGGGTTTGTGGTTAGTTTCTTCTCACGAAGATAAAGAAATTTACGATATACTTGAAGCATCTGCTTTCTTTAAGCGAATATCTAAGCTAAAAGATCAAAGATAAAGGTTCAAGGCTCAAGATTCAAGGTTCAAGGCTCAATAAGTAAGAATGGATATTCAGATAGAACGAGGTTCTAAAATTGGCAATCTAAACATATATTATTAACTAAAAAAGGTTCAAAGCTCAAAGCACAAAATGAAAGTATTAGACGAACACACAAAATTTGCGCATTTAGGAAAGCCCGGAACTTATTTCACTAAAGGCTTCCAACGTCGTTTAGATAAGATCACACTACTTGTAGATCTGAACAACAAAAAAATTCTAGACATGGGCTGCGGAGAAGGAGTATGGACTTATGAATTTGCAAAGTTCACAGCTCCAGAAAATGTTTTTGCGTCAGATTATGATCCAGAACAAATAGAAAGGCTAAAAGCTGAAAGCCAAAAGCTAAAAGCCAGCATTCCTCAAGAAAATTTTGTAGCGTGTCCTGGAGAAGCTTTAGCTTTTGAAGATAATACCTTCGACATTGTTTTTCATAATGAGGTTTTGGAGCATGTTCAAGACGATCAAAAAACGATTGACGAATGCTTAAGGGTACTAAAACCAGGAGGCTTGATGATTTTCTTTACTCCAAATACATTGTGGCCATTCGAACAGCATGGGATGTTCTTCCGAGGTAAATACTATTGGGGCAATATTCCGCTTTTACCGTATATGCCTAACTTTATATACAAGAAATTTGCTCCGCATGTACGAAACTATTCGGCAAGCAATTTAAGATCCAAGATTCAAGGTTCAAGATTCAATAATGAAATTGTTCACTTTACTCAGGTTTTTTCTGGATTTGATGGTTTGGCGAGGAAATTTGGAGTAATTGGCAGGGGAATTCAAAAATTGATTCATTTTTTGGAGAAAACTCCGTTACACATATTTGGGATTAGTCACTTTATTATTGTCCAGAAAGCTTAACAGACAATAAATGAGAAGAGCAAATCATAATAATATCAGGAATTTTAACCCGAAAAATGGTATAATAAGGTATATTGTTAATATATAACAATTTATGAAGGAAGCTAAGAAAAAGAAGATATTGCACTTAATTACGGACGCGGGTTCAGGTCACAAAGTGGCTGCCGCAAACCTAACAGAAGCCATTGAGCGATTAAACCCAGGAAAATACGAGCAAAAAACGATGGATTTCTTTAAGGTGATAGATATTGAGCCTTTAAACGCTTCAGATGCCTCTTATGCTTTCATGTCTCGAAACAGAGCTTTTGAGGCAATAAACAACATTGCATTCAGATTTTTCAACACCAAGGTAGGTTATTCAATATTCGAAAAATACATTACGTCCATGCTTTTGGAAGAAGGCATAAACGTTATCAAAGACGAAGCTCCAGATTTAGTAATCTGTAATCATCCAATCACAGCAACTTTACTTAATGCAATTAAAGAAAAGCATAACGCTTTCAAATCTGTAGAAGTAGTCTTAGACTTGGTGACAATTTTCAAAGGTTGGGCTGACTGTAGCGCGGATTTAATCATTAGTCCTACATCAGAAGCAGTAAGCAAACTTGTTAAATATGGAGTAGATGTTAGTCGAATTGTTTATCCACTTTTTCCAGTTAACTACAATCTTTCAAAGTTCAGATCCAGAGAAGAAGTTCTTAAGGAATTAGACTTTAAAGAAGAGCTTCCAACAATACTTTTGACTGCAGGTGGGGTAGGAATGAAGCCTGTGGAAAAGATTTTGAGAATACTTTCTCAAGAATCTAAATATCAAATTATTGTTTGCGCAGGAAGATTAAGTTACTTCAAGGATAAACTTGAGAAACGATATGCAAAAAACAAAATGATCCGAGTTTTTGGTTACGTAGATAACATGCAAGATTATTACAATGCTTGCGATGTAATTGTTTCTAAACCAAGTTCAGCAACTATCATTGAAGCAGAATTATTCGAGAAACTAGGAATCTGGACAAAAAATATCGGTGAACAAGATGCAGGAAATATTGAATATGTAAAACGAAATCCAAGATTTAAATATCTAAACTCTAACTGGGACGATATTTCAACAGTACTTTCCGATCTTCTATCCTCAAAAATAAGAAAGCCCGTTCAAGAATTCAAAAGAAACTTCAACGAAATCGATGAGATTGTTAGAGAAGTTTTGGCGCTTATTGAATAATGGCGTTGTCGGTCCAGCCAAGTAGTAGGCTTCGTATTAGTCATGTCCCCAAAAGGTTAAAAAATGTTTTTCATATTCTGTGGTTTCTTGTAAAGAGATTCCCGCCTTCGCGGGAATGACCTCTACAGAAACTCATAACTGACCCTACGAACCTTTCACCAACTTGCTCTAAATTCAATCATTGGTGATAATGCAGGAATAATTAATTTCACTTTTCAAATGAGAATAAACTTAATTACTGGATCCACCGGTTTTATCGGAACGAATTTAACTAAATACCTCTTAGAGCAGGGCGAAGTAGTCATTGGGTTAGATAACTTTTCCTCTTCAGAAAAATGGAAAGCAGATTTATTTAAAGAGAACTCTAACTATGAATTCATTGAGCACGACATTGTAAAAGATTTGCACCCAGCCTTGCAAACCTCAAAACTATTAAAGGTGCATGGGAAAATTGATCGTATATTCAACTTAGCTTGTCCAGCATCGCCACCCCGCTACATCAGTATTGCAATAGAGACAATTGATGTATGCACCAGAGGTGTAAAAAACGTTTTGGAGTTAGCAAAAGAGTACAATTCAACAATTCTCCAAGCTTCAACCTCCGAAGTGTATGGGGATCCTTTGGTTCATCCTCAAGTCGAAACGTACAGGGGAAATGTGAATACTGTTGGCCCAAGAAGTTGTTACGATGAAGGGAAAAGAATGGGAGAAACATACTGTTACGAATTCCACAGACTTTACGGAGTAAAAGTAAAAATTGTAAGGATCTTCAATACATATGGACCTTATATGGATCCTGAAGATGGTAGAGTCGTTACAAACTTTATCCTACAAGCTCAAGCAGGAAAGGATTTAACGATCTACGGAGATGGTAAACAGACAAGATCTTTTCAATATATAGATGATTTAATTCAAGGTTTCATAAAGTTTATGGAAACTGAAGATGACTTCATTGGTCCTGTAAACTTGGGAAATCCAGGAGAGTTCACAATTTTGGAGCTAGGTGAACTCATTCTCAAAAAGATCGAAAGTAGCAGTAAGCTAGAAATCGTAAAGCTCGATCCAAATGATCCATACAATAAAAAGAACGACCCACAACAACGAAAACCTGATATTTCGTTAGCTCAAGAGAAACTAGGTTGGTCTCCAATAATTAAACTAGAGGATGGATTAGATAAAACAATAAACTATTATAAAGGCTTAAAGGTATAAAGGCTTAGAACCCCTCGTCCCGTGCGGGACACTCCCCTTCAAAAGGGGAGAAAGTGCGTAGCACTAGAGGGGTTCTTTAGTTGCGTATCTAGATATTTTCATATAAGATTTTGTTATGACACTAACAACATTTTTAATGCACGCGTTTTACATTGCAGCTCCAACCCTAATTGGATTCTACCTAGGTTTCAGATATGCAAAAAGATCTAGTGCAAATACCTTGAACAAGGAATACAAAAGAATTGAGGACTAAATTCTTAGCACCTCATCCTCCACACTGCTAATCCTATGGTATAATTTTTCCTATGGCAAAAAGAGATTATTATGAAGTTTTAGGCGTTTCTAAATCGTCATCGAAAGATGAGATTAAAAAAGCATATCGAAAATTAGCTAAAGAATTTCACCCTGATAAAAATAAAGCCGCAGACGCAGCAATCAAATTCAATGAAGTCCAAGAGGCATACGATACCCTTTCCGATGAACAAAAGAGAGCAGGGTACGATCAATATGGATTTGCTGGAGCTCAACAATTCGCAGGAAATCAAGGTTTTGGAGGAGGCAACTTCTCTGGTGATATGGGAGGTTTTGAAGATTTACTAGGTAGTTTCTTTGGACAAGGATTTTCTGGAGGAGGTGGAAGAAGAGCGCAGAATAAAAGAGGTTCAGATTTAGAATATTCCATGCCACTTGAGTTCTCTGAGGCAGTATTTGGTGTTGAGAAAGATCTAGAATATAGAAGAAAAGTGCGATGCGAAAAATGTGCAGGAAGTGGTTCTAAGGATGGAAAAACACATACATGTAAAACTTGTAATGGCTCGGGACAAGTTAAACAGATTCAAAGAACTGTATTTGGAAGCATGCAAGTAGCGTCAGAATGTCCAACTTGTAACGGTTCTGGACAAACCATCGCAGAAAAATGTGATGTTTGTTCCGGAAAAGGCGTTGAGAGTAAACTTGAAAGTTTCAAAATAAAAATCCCTGAAGGCATTCCTGATGGAGTAACCCTAAAATATGCTGGCCGGGGGAACACTGGAGAAAATGGCGGAAGTGTAGGGGATTTATACATTGTTGTAAATGTTAAAGATCACCCAGTTCTAAAGCGAAAAGGAGAAGACATTTTTATGGACGTAGAAATCGATCCTATGACAGCAGTACTAGGTGGAGAAATCGAAGTGCCTACTGTTCATGGAGAAGTTTTTATGAAAATACCAGAAGGAACGCAACCTGAAAAAATTCTAAGATTAAAAGACAAAGGCGGTCCAAAATTTAGAGGATCAGGAAAAGGCGATCAATTTGTCACAGTAAAAATTAAAATTCCTACAAAAATTTCCCGCGAAGAAAAAAAATTGTGGGAAGAACTAAAGGAAACAAATCACAAATCTTAAATCCCAAATCTCAAACTCTAAATCCGAAATCCCAAACTTCTTCCCATGCATATACATAAATCCTATTTTTAAGATTTGAAATTTAAGTTTTCAGATTTACTTTCTTGTTTCACACATCCAAAATAAAATTTCTTCACCAGCTTATCGAATAACAACTAAAATTGACAATATAGCTAACTTAACCTTAAAATATTTCTAACCTTGCACTTAGAAATTTATTTTTTTAATAATCAGTTTATGGTTGATCTTACGGAATATGCGGGTTTTCAGCTAAAATTAGATGACTTAAAAAACCGTTTCATTTTCGATGACAATGTAACCTGTCAAGACGAGTCTTACGTTGGGTTGGATGAGATTCTTCCAGTATTATTAAACAAATTTGTAAGATATCCCGAGAAAGTTTATAAGCTTCATAAGAATGTTGTGCCAAGAACAGAGAACTGCGACACAACGTTATCGTACGACATTTATCAAATCCCAGTTGGTTTATTAGGAATTGAATTTGTAAAGACACACGTTTACTATTCAGAATATCGAGAGAGTAAATTTGCGAGCATAATAGAATGCTTGGCTGGAGAGTTGACAGTAATAATGCAAAAAAACGTCAAAAAAGAGGCAACGGATTATGAATTCGATACTTATGTAGAAGATATTGTTGTGGTTACATTAAAGAGAGGAGAAAAAGTGGCTATACCATCTGGATACTTCTATACTTTTGTTAATGCAGGAAGTGCAGGAGTAGTTATGGCTAAGCTTTCTGGTAAAGCAGAAATTCAAGTTGATTATAATAATCTGAGAAGAGAAAAAGGTTTAGCATATTTTATAATCTCAAAAAATGCAAAGGCAGAAACCGTTGCTAATCCAAAATATAAAATTCAATGTAAATTAAAAGTTTATTCCGTAAGAAAGATTGTAAGAGACGAAAATCTTAAGAAGATATTTGTTCCTTTTGATATTTCCACTCCATTGTTCAACCTACACTTCATAGCAAAATCTCTAAATGCGTATTTTTAGGTTGCTCATAATTACTAATGCTGCGGTATTTGGAATCTTATTCCTTTTACAGCTTCTTCTATTTTCTCAGGGCGGAACGATAAGCAATTCCTTAAACTTCCAAATTTTTGATATCTCCGGGGGACTTTCATCAATAGATTTATACATAGGAAAGTTTTGGACTTTTATTACTGCAAACTTTGCTCATCTTGATCCACTTCACTTTTTATTCAACATTTACGCACTAATCAAAATTGGTCAGGTTGTGTATGAATTTTATGATGGGAAGAAGCTTTTTATTACTTACATCATTGGGGGATTTGCTGCAATGGCATTTACCTTGGTAGTAAGTTTAGCTTCTGGATCCCCAACATTAACACTAGGAGCTTCGGGGAGTATTTTTGCACTCGCTGGATTGCTCTTAGGTGGAGCACTAAAAGATAGGAGATACGGCATTAATCTTCCAATAAACCTCCAGTTGTTTGTACCAATAATCTTGATTTCTTTGATTTTTGGTTTCGTTCCCGGCAGTGGTGTAAATAACCTTGCTCATTTAGGAGGTTTAATATCAGGATTTATCCTAGGTCTCGTACTCAAGCACGATATCGGCGAGTATGAATCCAAAACAGAAAAAACTGCAATCAACTTAATTTATTATGTACTTCTAGGAGTCTTTATTCTTTCCTTCCTTCTGCATATAATGTATGTGATTACCTGGTTTATAAATTCATAATGAACGTACTTTTTCTTGGGCCTTCAGGCAGCGGCAAGGATACACAAGCCGAGTTATTAGTAGAGCAATTGGGCTTTACACGCGTCTCAACTGGAGATCTAATGCGGGATATTTCGGATGGAGAAAAGGACATCCAAAAAATGATTCGTCAAGCTATGAATCAAGGGTTCCTAGCAGATAATTTCGTTTTTGGATTAACCGAAATATATCTTCAACATATTAAAACGGAGGATATTATTCTGTCTGGCAGCGTTAGAAAAGACTCCCAAGTTGAGCTTTTAGACTTCACATTGTTTAAAGTGGGAAAAACATTGGACAAAGTAATCTACTTTGATTTAAGCGACGAAGAGTCAATCAAACGAATGTCTGGAAGACTTTATTGCTCAAACTGTTATATGAACTATCATAAGATATTTAACTCACCAAAACGCGTAGATATTTGCGATAACTGTGGGTCTAGACTGGAACAAAGAGATGACGATAATACAGAAGCAATAAAAAAAAGATTGATTGATTTCCACAAAGATAACACGGAGATTATTGAACAATATGTGCAAAGGGGTATACTGATTAAAATAGATGCTTCAAAATCTATAGAAGAAATAAATGCTGAACTTTTAGAAATCCTAAGATGATTACATACAAACTATTAACTAAAACTCGATATTCGTTTAACGGCGCTTTTGAATTTGCACCTGGATTCGTAATTACAGCCGAAGATATTACAGATCTAGTAGAATCACACGGATTTATAGATCTTGTTGCTAGTGATGATCCGTTTTCTAAAACAGCGGTTAACTCCATTCTAGAGAATTCGCTTGATATTAAGTTTGACAACAAAGTTGAAAAAATCTTTAAAGAGTTAGGAAGAGGAATCTTTCTTTTCAACGGTAAAATTGTAGAGAACATAAATTCATATAGAGAATTTTATGCACTGGTAATACAATACATTGCCGAAATAATTTCCGCAAATAACGAGTATGTACTAGAAATTAGAAAAGCAATGAATTATGAAGTACACGGATTCTGCAGACGAGATCAAACAAACAATCTGTTCATAATAGAATCTGAATACGGAGCAATGGATTACAATACTGTCTATACAGACACGTACTTTATTAGTCAGTCGGGTGAGTTAGTAGATTACTACACTCAAAATCAACAAAGTATAAAAGTTATCGAAGGATCAAACTATAGATTTCTAAAACTTCCCGAAGCTTTCTCCACAAGGAATAAACTCAATAAAGTAAAGCTGGAGGAGCTAACTTCTGTGTTCAATAAGAACAAAAATATAAACAACTTTATCTATGGATATAAATCAGGAAAGCTGTACATAGAAGAATTAAATATGAAGGAATCTAATCAGCAACTTGATTCTGAAGTAGCAGAAGAGGAGGCGGTAGAAAATATTCAGCTAGCTGCAGAAGTTTACGCGCTTATGGATACATCCAAAACTGCTGATAAGAAGGTTTCCCAGAAAAGATCTTTTTACTTTGATATTCTTAAAACTTCGAATGTCTTCTCAAATCTGCCATTAATCACAGGAGCAAAGAGGTATTTTTTAATCAAGGATTTTGATTTTGATCCGAACAATTTAGCAACAATAAATAAGCACTTTGCATTAGATTTAGAGAACTACTTATCAAACCGACAAATAGATCACTTGGTATTCGCGGATTCTCATTTTTCCGCAGAGAAATTTGCCACATTATTAGCTTTATCTCAGAAACACGGGTTGCTCGGCGAGTTTATAACCCCTTCAATAACGTTACCTGATGAGAGTATCTCTATCCGAGATCTCTACAGCAATTTAGATGAAAGAAATCTTAAACTAAATCTTCAAATTACTGCACCTTCCGTTCTTGGGTATGTAAAAAAGTTTGGAATGCCGGTCACTTACAACGTAGACAGGCTAATGGTAAATCTTTTTGAAGGTGAGAAAGGAGAGGAGATTAACGAATACATAGACACGGATGTAGATTACTCAGTCATTGTTTCGAGAGGAAATCTGAAACTACTTGATAAAAAAGTAGTAGATTCTGCTAAATTTATAGTAATTAGATAAATGATGTATAATTCTACCCAGAGACTTCTACTTAAGTAACTAAATATGTTTGATATTAGAGATTCAATTTTAAAAAGCATTAAAACGGCCATTAAAGTTATAGGCGTTGAGGAAGAGGTCGATTTTGTTTTGGAAAGGCCAAAGGATGAGAAAAACGGCGACTTTGCCACTAACGCTGCAATGGTGTTAGCCAAATCACTTAAAAAGAATCCACTAAAAATTGCAGAAGAAATTAAGAAAAATATTGAATTACCTCCAATAGTAAAAACTGTGGAAATTGCAGCACCTGGATTCTTGAACTTTGATATAGATGACAGTTATTACCTACACTTTATTATTGAGGTTCTAGATAATGGACCGAAATACGGTAGATTAGAGTGGGGAAAAGGAAAACATTGGCTTATAGAACACACTAGTGCAAATCCAAATAAGGCAATGCACTTTGGTCATTTAAGAAATACAGTTCTAGGAATGGCAGTTTCAAATTTATGGGAAGCTGTAGGAATTGAAGTTACAAGAGACTATATAGACAACAATCGTGGAATAGCCATTGCAAAATTAATGTGGGGATATCTTAAATTCGCTCGAAAAGATGAAAGCGATCCTGTAGATTTGCATTATTGGTTTGAGAATAGAGACAAATGGAGAACTCCAGAAGAAACTGGAGAAAAGTCAGATCACTTCATAGACAAACTTTATGCTCAGGCTTCACAAGAATTTGAGAAAGATAAAGATGTAGAAAAATTCGTTAGACAATTAGTTCTAGACTGGGAGAGCGAGGACATTGAAAACTGGGAACTGTGGAGATTAGTAATGAATTATTCTCATCAAGGTCTACGAGATACCTTAGAAAGATTGGGTGGTGTGGTAGATCATTATTGGTACGAACACGAAATCTACAAGCAGGGAAAGGAAATTGTTGAAGAAGGAATAAGTAATGGAATATTTAAAAAGTTAAAAGATGGTGCCGTAGTAACAGATTTAAAGGATTTCAAACTTCCAGACACCATTGTTCTTAAAAAAGACGGAACTTCACTTTATATAACTCAAGACTTGGCATTAACAAAGTTAAAGAAAGAAACGTTTCACCCAGACAAAATGCATTGGGTAGTTGGACCAGACCAAAATCTAGCACTAAGACAAGTGTTCGCAGTTAGCGATCAATTTGGGGTTGGCGAGTTTGATAGTTTTGTTCATATTTCTTTTGGGTATGTAACAATTAAAGGCTCTGGAAAAATGAGTTCCAGAAAAGGAAATGTAATTTATATCGACGATTTGTTGGATCAAGCTAAAGAAGAAGTGAAGCTTAGGATTGCTGATAAAGAATTTACCGATGAAGAAAAAGATTCAATCGCGGAAAAAATTGGAGTGGGATCTGTAAAATATAGCATTCTCAAATTAGGAAGAACAACGGACCTAGAGTATGATTTTGAGACTTCACTTTCATTCGACGGCGATTCTGCGCCTTATGTCATGTACACGATTGTAAGGGCATTCAACATCGTTAAACAGTACTCTTCATTCAATGATGCCCTGACCGTTTTATCCACAGATGAAGAAATCACAGAAGAGTTGCTAAAAACACATTTAATCAAAGAAGAGGAAATTGATATTGCTAAACATCTTTATAAATTTGAAGACGTAATTCTGGAAGCAGCAATAAATTATGCGCCAAACTTATTATGCTTGTATCTTTACGAACTTGCTCAAAAATATAACAAGTTCTATAACAATATCGACATACTAACTTCTGCGACAGAAGACTTGAAGAAAAGCAGAGTAGCACTAACTAAATCTGTAGGAATAGTGCTGGAGAATGGGTTGAAGATTCTTGGAATAAGTCCTGTTGAGAAAATGTAAAATAATAAGGCTCAAGGCTCAAGGCTCAAGGCTCAAACTTCGATTTTTTCTCCTATAACAGACTTAGGTGAAAATACATTCTTAAACATCAACACCGAAATCATCAAGAACATGTAGAGATTTGAAATTGAGTATTCGTTTACGCTTGTTTTTAAGATAAACATAGTAAACATTAGGAACAAGAAGAAGTTCTTTCTATCTTCAAAAATTTGATTCCAAGCCTTAATAATAAATCCAAAAAGAACAATTATTCCCGTTACTGCTAATAATCCAAGTTGTAGAACAATATCTAAAAGAAAGTTGTGAGCTCTATCTACATTAAGTCCTGGAAATAAATTGTAATGTTGAAAGACGTTGTTTACATTATCAAATCCAAACCCAAACAACTTATTTTGAATAGGTGCTTCCCAGAAAGATATTATAGATTTCTTCCAGATATCGATATGCATTTCATAACCTGGGAAGAGTAAGGATCCAATTACCATAGCTGGAAGTAGTGCAATGTAAAATACAATCATTGTTAACTTCAGCAGCCGCGTGAATTTTAGCTCATACAGAAGTAGCCAAACCAAAACTACTGCTAACGTTAAAACGCCCCACCGGGAAAGCGATAGGAATATTCCAAAAGTAAGCAGAACTATAATACTTGCATGACTTAATTTAAATGCGATTTCAATCTTGCGTCCAAGAAAATAGGCAGAGGCAATTATTCCAAACAAAAGTAGCGTAGAAAAGAAGTTTGTTTGACCAAAAAATCCGTTCACATATAAACCTGTTGAAAACTTTTCTGGATCAGAAATTAAATCTCTAAATTGAAGCAAAGCTCTAAATGAGTTCGCGATTGCAGCAAAGAGAATACCAAATAAAAATAAATTGAAATATTTACTCTGAAATGTTTTGTAAACAAAAACAAGAGATAGAGCTATCGGCAAATAAAGCAATAAACCCTGGTGTCTGAAAAAATTACCGAAAAGAGCAACCTCAGGATTAATTGAGACAATAAAACTTAAAATCATAGCAATTCCAACTACGGTACAGACGATTTTCCCTACAATTCCTAAGATGTTTTTTTTATACTCCAAAATCAAACCTAGGAAAATAATCACAAGTGAAGCTAATCGAATAACCTCTACCTTTGGGAACTCGAAGCCAGTACCGTTGAATAAGAGAGAAGGATCTAGAATTATTGAAGAAAACGCCACAGCAAAAATGCTTATTAAAGTTATGTAGTCTTCAAGGCTTCGTTTTTTGAAAAACTTTTTGATCATTAGTTTAGCTTATATTTGTTCTTAATCTCTTCAGCTTTGTTAAAATCTAAACTGCCAGAGATAGAGTTCAACATTGCAGTATATTTATCATCTGCTTTTGGGAAAATATGAATGTGCGCATAAGGAACACCTTCTCCATGGACAAAAGAGTAGACAACATCTTGCTTAGTCACGCTTTTAAAATGGTTCGCAATTTTTTTACAAGCATCCATCAATTGGCCGATTTCTTCTACATCCCATACCCATCGCGCGTACTTCTTAGGAATAACAAGCGTATGACCTTCGGTTACTGGTTTTACATCTAAAAATGCTAATACAAAATCGTCTTCGTAAATTTTGTAACAAGGGATTTCACCTCTTAAGATTTTAGAAAATATGTCATCTTGTTGATCCATAGTACTTGTGTAACTAATAGATTTTACTATCAATGACACTATCTATCCAGCAGGTCTTAGGTGAGTTGAAGTTATCCTTCAGAAACAGTTTGCTTGTTGTAAGCACTCGTAAAATTATTGAGAATCATTACCCCAGTTTCAGTTTTGATTATCCCATGAGTTTCTAGCTTTTGTATAAGCCGTGTGATTACTTTCTTCGCTCTTTGAAATCCTGTTTTAAATTTATTGAAGTGGAAATTAGTGACGGTGTAATCAAACTCCACAGTGTTTAAGTCAACGATATACCCCATTAAAGTTATATTATGACCTGAAACTGTATTATGGAGAATGTTGTTTTTGTGAAGTAATCCAAGTTGAGTTCCAAGGTTTGTTGCAAATACTTCGCTAAAGAAACCATCAATGTCACTTACTTGTTCAGAAAGACCTTTTATAATTTCCTCTATTAGCTCTCTATCTCCTGAGTCTGCGAAGTTTTCGATGTCTTCAACTCGATAGGGGCAGGGTAGTAATCTTAATACGATTGCAAATTCCGTTGTATCAATAAAAGATTGAATGGCAGTTAATCTTTCTGCCTTCGCTTCTTTGTCTCCAACTTTTAAGAAACTATCGTAAGTATCGATCACAGGCACCTTAGATGCAACAACTTTGTTATCGTAATTTTCTCCTTGAAATGGAATGTTATCTGGTCGGAATACTACGACAGGTATCTCTGTAACCAATCCATGGATTTTGCTTAGTCGCTCACTTTTTGCAACCAAGTCTGTTGCTCTGTCCAAATTCTCTAGGCCAATCATTTTTATCGATCCATCCCTTACGTTTGCCAACACATGCAAGTTATCAGGGTGAGCACCTTTAATGTTTAAGTGGTACTTAATGCCATTTATTATGATCTGATTAGGTAGAGTTGAGGATCTGAAATGACAGTTAGAAAGCAGCAAAAACCCTTCTGGTGAATTAATCCAATTCAACAAATGATAAAGTTCTTGGATATCTAGCCCAAGGCTGTGGTTTACGTACAGAACCTGGCCACGAATAGGAGTTTCGAATTCTAAAGGAATATCCACAATTTTATATATAACGGCTATGTAATTTTACCATTTTTGGCGACTAATTCACACGAGTATACTAGAAAGGCCTGGGAACGTGTGTGGTAGGTTTCTGCCTAGCCTACATATCATATTTGGCTGGGAGTGAAAGCTAACCCTACAAAGCCGAGACTTTGTAGGGTAGGGTGCTTCTCTCATTGCGGAGCGCTCGTCAATCAATCTAGATGATCCGTACAACGACGTCCTTTAAATACGGATTTTGGAAATTAGTTTTCTCCCCAACCTTTGCTTTTCCATCACTTACAAATCTAGCAGAAAGTGGTTTATTATATTTGTTAGATAACGCTTGAATCAATTTTAGAATCTCTACTATTCTTTCAGGATTTTCGTCCACACCAATTGGATAAGTATCAATGCCTAAACCAGAGTGGAGTGAAACATAAATGTTTCTTTCAATAGAGAACTCACCTTTTTCATATTCTTCAGCCAGCTCAAAATCTTCCAAGCAAGGCATCATGATTCCACAAAGGCCAATTGGCTTCGGATTTTCACTTTTAATAAATCTTGTTATTCTTGTATAAAAATCAGTTGTAAAAGAATTAATGTAGTTTGAATTCAGTCGCTTAACAATATTTACTAGACTAGATTCTCCTTCGTAAAGTGGAGCAATTGATGAATCGATTCCAAGGAAATCCTTTTCATCTTTCAAAATTTCACAAATTTCATTCCAAACTGTTTTCATATTTTCGAACCAATCATTAAGTGTTTCTGCGTTCTCAGCAAGATCGGTTGGTTGGAGTCCAATAGCAAATCCTTCTTGTTCATAATTTGCAGAAGGGTAGTATGGACTAGAATTCGAATTGTTAAAAACATATGTGAAACTGAAAGTTTTAGCTGCGTTATTTTTTATAATCTCCAGTAGCGGCGCAACAGTCTTTAAATTGATTTCTTCATTTGCAAGTTCAACATTACAAGCTAAGTTTTTGTTGTCTAAAAACTTACTCATGTTTGATTCCAACCATTTTTGATTCACGGTTCCGATTGAATGCATTGCGTCTCCTGAAAGTGCATTCAGCTCAACTAACTTCTCAGAAATTGAGCAGACTCTTGTCGTTTGAATGGTGTAATCGTGAGCTTCAAGAAGACTTTTGAGAACTGATAATCGCTCAACAATTGATTGATTTGGATTTTTTGTGAAGTAGCAAATACTTCGAATAATTTTTTTCATACAAAATAGGTTTACAAACTAAATAAACAAGTTCACCCACGTTTGTGGGTGAACTTGGAGCAGGGACGGAGACCTGCTCCCACTCTATTTTTTAGTAGAAGTACTTGTATGAAACCATATTTTGAATTATATCATGCGTTAGTTAAGAGGAACTGCAGCTTTATTTTTGTGCATTACTCTTTCGTAAGACTCGGAAAGGTCTAATAAAAAATTGACCTTATCTTTTTCGGCTATTAAGCCTAGTTTTTGAAAATTGTTTAGGAATCTTTTAAGGTCATCTTCTAAAAGAGTGAGTTCAGAAGTCAGTTCCTTTTTAAATTCTAGGGAATCAGTGGAGTATTCGGTTGATGTATCTAAATCTACAATTGAGCCGTCTAGGCCAATGTTTCCTAAGTGAAGTGAGCCGTGAGTAATCTTATTTGAATGTAGAGTAGCTAAATTTTTCCCTAATGCAATTGGAAGTTTTCGCAATAAATATTCTTTGAAAACTCGTTTACCATCACTCAGATCTATATCGAAAGGGAGCATTCCAAGAAGTTGAAGTTTGTTGACCTCTTTATTGAAGCTGTCGACTATCATGTCAGCATCTAAATGCTTAAAATCGTTAAGTCTAAAAGAAATAGGCATAGCACGCAGAACAATAATAATATCTTCTTCAAGAAATTGATCAAGCTCAGCTTCGGTTGTTAGAAAACTTCTTGCACTTGTCTGGAATGAAGCTCTAACTTCAACTTTATATTCTTCTTGAGTAAGCTTCCTTCCGTCAGGCATGTAAATAAACTTAGGCATCAGGACTGCTATTACTCTTTCAGTCGGTACACCGAGTTGAGCATATCGTTTCTGCATTTTAATAGTTCGTGCAGCATCTTTAGCAATCTCTAGCCCGAAGTATCGGAACCCTTCCATGTTTGCAGGATATTGAATGCGTGGCATTGTCCAATTACCGCCTTTAATACTTAATCCAGAATACTTAATTCCATTCTCATCTTGCCAAATAAAATTATCAAATCCAGCCACGCGTCTTTCGACACTACGAACGTGTGAAGGGGATGTGCGGTAAACGTCCAGTTCGTTCGCTTCGGTTTCTGCGATTATAAGATTCTGCAGTTCCTCCTTAGAAATAGGAAATCCTTTAGGAGGAAGCTCAGAAATTAAATCTTCAAAAATAAGTTCCCCTTCACCTTGCATGTTGTTATTTTAGTATCTGTAGTGATCTGCTTTGTAAGGACCAGCAACTTCTACTCCTAAATATTCTGCTTGAGCTTTGTTTAGAACATCAAGCTGTGCGTTTACTTTAGCTAAGTGTAATCTTGCAACTTCCTCGTCTAGGAATTTAGGCAAAGTATAAACGCCGATAGGATATTGTTCAGTCTTTGTAAATAATTCAATTTGAGCAAGAACCTGATTTGTAAAACTGTTAGACATTACAAAACTAGGGTGTCCAGTTGCGTTTCCTAAGTTCATCAATCTTCCTTCAGAAAGCATAATAATTTCTTGATCTTTTTTAATTTGAATTAAATCTACCTGTGGTTTGATATTTATCCAAGTATATTTCTTCATAGCTTCAACTTGAATTTCTGAGTCGAAGTGACCGATGTTCCCAACAATTGCTTTGTCTTTCATCGCTAACATGTGTTTCTCTGTAATCACATCCATACAACCAGTACATGTAATAAAGATGTCTCCGATTTTTACAGCGTCATCCATTTTCATAACTTGGAATCCTTCCATTGCTGCTTGAAGTGCGCAAATTGGGTCAACTTCTGTAACTACGATTCTTGCACCTTGTCCTTTGAATGCTTGAGCTGTTCCTTTTCCAACATCTCCAAATCCTGCAACAACAACAACTTTTCCTGAAATCATAACGTCTGTAGCTCTCATTACTCCATCAACTGCAGAGTGTCGGCAACCATAAAGATTATCGAATTTAGATTTTGTAACTGAGTCGTTTACATTAAATGCAGGGAACATAAGTTCACCTTTTTTATGCATACTGTAAAGTCTATGAACTCCAGTAGTAGTTTCTTCGCTAACGCCTTTGATTTCTTTTGCGATTCTATGGAATCTTGTAGGATCTTTTTTAATAGATTTTTTAAGTTGATTAAACAGAATAGTTTCTTCTGTATTTCCTGGGTTGTCTAAAACAGAAATATCGTCTTCTGCTTTAACTCCCAAGTGAACCATTAAAGTTGCATCTCCACCATCGTCTAGAATCATATTTGGTCCTGTCCCATTTCCCCAATCTAAAATCTTGTCTGTATATTCCCAGTATTCTTCTAAAGTTTCTCCTTTAACAGCAAAAACTGGAATTCCAGCGGCTGCAATTGCAGCGGCAGCATGATCTTGAGTAGAG
>CAZYSE010000001.1:20539-53811 GCA_964650085.1 uncultured Candidatus Saccharibacteria bacterium
ACCAAAGTTTCGATCAAAACTGCAGTTTGAATTGTCATGTGTAAAGAACCAGTAATCTTTGCACCTTTAAGTGGTTTCTTTTTTCCGTACTGAGATCTTAGTGACATTAATCCAGGCATTTCTTTTTCAGCTAAATTCATTTCCTTTCTTCCAAAGTCAGCAAGTGTAATATCTTTGACAATATAATCGTTCATAGAGTTGGTGATAAATTTTAAATTAACAACTTATTATATCACTCAGAAAAAAATCAAAAATCAAAAAATCAATTAACTAAAATGTAATCTAGAAAAGTCACAACACTGCATTGGTACCTCGCCACAGATACCGCAATAACTGCGGTATCCAGCTGTAGAATTTGGATATTGGAGCTTGGAATTTCTCCGACAAGGAGGAGTGTTATACTTTTAATAATAATATTAAATTTTAAAATATGAGAAACAAAGCTTTAGTAGTTGGATCTGTTGCATACGACATAATCTTTTCTGTTCATAATGTTTTTAAAGATGAAGTAATTGTAGAAAAAGATGGAAACATAAAAGACATTTCTATGATGTTAACTGCACAAAATAAAAAAGTTTTTTGGGGCGGAACAGGTGGAAACATTGCATACGGTTTAGCAGTTCAAAAAGAATCACCTTATCTTTTTTCGGTCGTTGGCGATGATTTTAATCACGATTACAAAGCCCATTTAGAAAACCACGGAGTTAACCTTAAAGTTGTTACAAAACCTGGAGAATTTACAGCTACGTTTTACGGAATTTCAGATACTAAAAAAGAGCAAATAGGAATTTTCCAACCAAATACGCACGGAGATTACATGGATCAAATTCAACTAAAAGATACGCTTACCCAAAATGATTTTGATCGAATTAAGGTAGCCGTTTTTTCTCCTGGAACCGGAATCAGTATCCGAAATCACATGAAGCAGTTACGAGAGGCTGTGGGCATGGACGCAACAATCATTTTTGATCCATCACAAGTGTTATCAATTTTCTTTGATGAACCACTTTTAAGAGAATGCATCGAAATGGCAAACATATTTATCGGAAATGAAACTGAAATTGCTCAACTTCAGTCAATGTTAGGAATGAAAATTAATGAAATCCTAAACCTAGGTCTTGATGCTGTAATCGAAACTTTAGGAGCTAAAGGAAGCAAGATTTATCAAAGAACAGGAGAAATCCATGTAGATGCTAAAGAAGCTAAAGAATTTGTAGAACAGACTGGTGCAGGCGATGCGTTTAGAGCAGGATTAATAAAAGGTTTGTTACACGACTTGAGTCTAGAGGAATCGTGCAAAATTGGTGCAGAAATGGCCGCTTTAAATGTTGCGGTAGAGGGAGGGCAGAATTATAGAGATCTGGTTGAAGACGACTCGGTAAACTAGCCAGGTATTGAGTTTTAGCGGTTTGGTGCTAAAATGTGGCGGATTATAAATAGAAATGAATACAGATGAAATACCAGACCAAACTGGGCAGGAAAAGAAGTCAGAATTGGCATCTTTACTACAAGAAATAGAGAGCTGTGTAATAGATGTATCTCAAGGGGAGCAATGGAAAGTTTTTTTCGCATTGATTTGCAAGTTCAGAATCGCAGCTGGGAAAGATCTTATGCCGTACAAGCAACAGTTGAAGCTTGCGATTAGCAGTGCACATAATGGCGAAATTGGTTTGTTAAACGCACACAAAAGCCTTCTAAGACATTTGGGTTATCATAAACCAGCAATCCTTCGAGAACCAGATAGGATAACAAGTCTACAACTATATCGAATCTTTTCGGAAGTTATTTCCGATGTATTTAATTTAATAGACTATAATATTGCGAGGATAAGCATAGGAATTGAATCTTTAGGTAATACCCAGGAAGCTGCTGAAGAAGTTCTAAGTCAGATTTCATTGTGTACGATAACTCAGCAAACTAGAGGTAGGAAAAACCTCAAAAAAATGTTTGTACTAATCAATCTTTACCGACAAATCGCGGAGGAGTTAGGTATTCCTCACGAGGATATTCTAGAAAGATTGAGTTTAAACATAGTTCAAGCACATAAAGATGACCTAAATGGAGTTAAGTATCACAAAGCCTTATTCGATAAAATGATTTATGAAAGGCGAAGATTTAAGTATGACGAAACTATTGGGGAGATAGTTCCAAGAATTCTAAATCCAAATTTGGAAGCAGATGTTGAAATTCTCCAATTTACTAATGATGTATTCTACACGGCTGAACTTGTTGCAAAAGCACACAAAAGAGAATCGCTGAAGCAAAGAGAAGAGGCATAGATTTACAAATATAAATTATGGAAGACAATTTACAAAACTATCAAAATTCGATTTCGTCTCGACTAGAAGGAATTAATCTAGAATCAGCAGAGCAATGGACGCAACTACTAGAGATTGCTCAGTCACTATTTATGGTGGCTAACCATCAACAGTGGTTAGATACAATGACACCACATTTAAAAAGAATTTTCAGAAACGATACCAAACTAATTCAAAGTTATTTGTCGAATCTAGGACGAATAGTAAAAGACTTAAAGCCGCCCTACAGTCTGGGAGTGAACAAACTTAGAAACAGTTTACGTGATCTTAATAAAGATGCTGCAAGAAGTGTTTATGACGTTTCTACGATAATTAGTATCTGGGACATTGATCATCTGCTATCAGAATTGTCAGCAATAAATACCTCAAATTTCAACGAAGCGACGTGTAAATATTTGTTCGCACTTTTTCATCAAATACGACTTGCTTCTGCAGAAGATTTCGAAAGCATGAATTTAAGATTAGTCGATGTTATAAACTTCATTTTTAAAAATGATGTAGGAAAAGTTACGGCATTAATAAATTGGCTAGATACTTTAAACGAAGTGCCCGATACACATAAAAACTCAAGGGAAGCACTTAAAGTTATTTTGACAGAAATTAGAAAGAACCTTGCCTCCCAAATTCGACTGTCAAGACACTATCCAGGACAAGCTGAGAGCGCAGAGGCAGAAGCATACTAATCTCCTTGTAGTTAAAGCGTTTTAGCGATATACTGTACGCGTACTATTTTTTTAGAAAAACAAACAATGGGTAATTACAGAAATGATCGATTTGGAGGCGGTGGAAACAGAAGCTACGGCGGCGGTTCATCATATAGAGGAGGAAGAGATTCCGACAGAGGAGGTTACGGTAATAGAGAGGAAAAAGAAATGTTTAAGACAGTTTGCGATAACTGTGGAAAATCATGCGAAGTTCCTTTTAAACCAAGTGGCGATAAGCCAGTCTACTGTAGCGATTGCTTTAATCAGCAAAGAAGCGATAGAGGAGATTCACCAAGATCAGAAAGAAGAGAGTTTGGAGGTAATGATGCCCCAAGAGCTACTAATTCTGGTGCTGGAAATGACAAAATCATGGAGCAATTGAATATTCTAAACGCTAAATTCGACAAGCTTTTGACTGTTTTAGAGTCATTAACTGTAGACGAAGATGAGTTAGAAGACGAAATTGAGGAAGCTTTTGAAGATTCAACTCCAGAAGTTGTTGCTGAAGAAGTGAAACCTGCAAAAGAAAAGAAATCTAAGGCTAAGAAAGCTGATAAAGTAGAGTAAATTAAAATATTACTCTCAGAAAAACGTCACCTAACCAGTGGCGTTTTTTGTCTTACTACGCTAAAGCTTCGTAAGATAAATTATTAAACTCATAGTATGACTACTGACGAGATATTTATACAGAATTCAACTGAACTCAGAGAATGGTTGGCGACCAACCACGATAAGGTCAGCAGTGCTTGGCTTGTTTACCCCAAAGGAAAAGATAGAACAATTCAAATGAGCGAGATTGTAGAACAGCTTTTGTGTTTTGGTTGGATAGATAGCGTTGCAGGTAAAGTAGACGAAAGCAGAAGTAAAATCTACATTTCACCTAGGAAACCAAAAAGCATGTGGTCTAAGGTAAATAAAGCTAGGGTAGAGAAGCTGATTAAGTTGGGCCTTATGACAAAGGTCGGGATGGACAAAGTGAAATTGGCAAAAAAAACAGGAACTTGGGATGCGTTAAATGATGTAGAAAATTTAGTTATTCCAAACGATCTTAAAAAGGAATTCCAGAATTATAAAGATGCAGAAGAAAACTTCACGAACTTCTCAAGTTCTTCTAAGAAAGTTATGTTGACCTGGATACTCAGCGCAAAAACAGAGGAGACTAGAACAAAAAGAATAAAAGATATTGTTGAAAATGCAGCGAAAAATATAAAAGCAAAGGCGTAGTTTTTGAAAATTAAAGCTGTTGCCTACACTGCAAGCTACCTGTTAAACTTGGGAAACATATTTATTTTTTAAGTTTTTTTATGAAGAAAGTTGCGATGATTGGAATCCCTTTAGTTGCTTTAGTTCTGTTGATAGTTCTAGTTTTATTCTTTACAAGCAGAAATAATGCTCCTGTAGAAAATAATCAAGAAGCAACATCAAACACAGATACAGATTCACAAGATCAAGTAATCGAGGAAACAGCAACAATCGAAGTAAATGAAGACGGATCAATTCCTTTTTCTAGAATTGGTAAAGGAATTTTGGATGCAAAAGAAGACTTCCCAACTTTCAAATTTGAAAACGGTACAGGAACTTGTATGGATCAAGGATTTCCAAACGACATGATTTATTCATCAGAAAATATTGTAATGACAGAAGACGGTTCATATTCCGAGGACTATACTGCTGTAGATTTCTTAGGAAATATCCGATTTGATGGATTAACACTATCAAGCGGATCTGCAGCTTGTATGTTTGAAACATCAGCGGATAGCGATAACGCTACAGTATCTTGCTCTGTTGACGAAGTAGAAGTCTGTACAGCTTCATTCCAGTTTAACGCTTACGAATAGAATACTTGGTGGCTGACGAAATTTCGGCCACCAGATTCCTTTAAAATCCAACTAAACTAGACAAAATCTCCCTTCAACTTATATAATCTCCTGCTTAAGCATAAAATATGAATGTAACAGATGCAGGAGAAGTATTTAACATTGGCACTGGCTTTGATGATTTAGATTTTCGAACACAAGAAGATCTTCAGGCAATAATCGCTAATATTGAAAACTTATTAGCTGAGAGTTTCAAGCATATAAGCTTATCTGACCTACGTGAGCTACAAACATTTACCTCCGCAGAGATTAGTGAGCACTACAGAATGTATGCAATACCCGAAAGTAGGTACGGCATAGGATTCTCCATGCTATCGCAAAAACTCTTTTTAAGAGCAATTGAAATGATCTACCACCTATGGAACATCTACGGTGATGAGCAGATGTTAGCAAGGTTTGTTTTTGTTGAGGATAAAGAGTCTGCTATCTACTGGTCTAAGGGTGCTTCCGAAGCTCGATTAGCTATTCATGAAGTGTTTAGTGAACTTGGAGATATTGGGCTTAAAACCAATCGTGAATTATGTTATTTCTACGTTGTCGCTCACCTCTACAAGTTGTTTAGAGGAAAATACGGCAGGTTCTCAAACATAGATCAGTACTAAATTTTCCTGCTATCATAAGCCCAGTGTAGAATTGCTTGTCTTTGTTTTCTTCTGCAAGAAATATCACCGGGCATACAATTTTTTTTAACTTGAGCAATGTGACGTTGAATTGCTTTCCATCTTTTAATTTGTCTTTCATCTTCGACGGGTAATCGTCTTCCCATAAAATATCTGCAGTACCACTGAAACCAACCCCTAGGATCTTCTTCGTGAATCCAACCTTTCCTACGCCATACACTTAGTGGCTGACTTGCGTTAACTCCAAAGTAATTCAAAGTACCATCGTGTTTAGTAGAGCAGAGTTTTGCTTTCTCGTACCAATCTTTTGGAAATTCCGCTCCACAATCTGTCATATATTTGCCACCAAAAACTCCTAACTCCAGCATTTCTTTTGGCGTAAGTTCAGGCTTGAAATCTGGATGGAAATTCTTTCCCATTTCCTCGCTCAAAATGTAGGAATAGTTTTCTTGCATTAAATCGTTTACGAGTACGGTTTTTGTCATAGGTTTATTTGGAATTTAACCATAATTCATTAATTGTCTCGTAACTGAGTTCCAAATTGTAGATCTCTAAGAAAAGTCTATTCAAATCTTCTGTCGATTTACATTCCTTAAGTCGCTTAATTAAATCCAACAGCTTTTCTTTTCCAAACTTTTCAACAAGCAACTGAATAACAAATCCCGATTCTTGATATACATTTCCTTCTACGTTTTTATCAAAAAACTTGAGGAAATCAGTAAACATTTCCGGAGTTTTCTTGTATTTATTCTGACCAGAAAGATAAATCGCACAACCTTCCCAAATCCAATCTGGGCGAGAATTAAAATTAGAAACATGCTGAAAGAACAGATGACTTAATTCATGTTTTATTAACATTAGGTACTGCTCATCAAGGTCCAGAGGAGTCATTAATTCGTTATAAATTTCTTTGCTCACTATGTAAACACTTCCGTTTCCTACCCATCCAGAAGCACCTTTGAAGTTAGATAATCCCATTTGTTCTCGGCATTTTTGTATGTCTTCTTTTGTACTCAAAATAAAAATCTTTGGTTTGTTTTCAGTCCAGTTGAGTTCATAAAAAGCATCAAGCTCCTGCATTGCTTGGCTGTAAAAATCCGCAAGTGATAAATTTTCTGAAACTTTAATGTCGTAAAACATGCTAAGTAATTAATAATTATTGAAGAGAATTATTTTTTAAGTTGAAATGGTCTGATTCTATACTTCTAGTTTGAGCCACTGCGTCAGTAGTTCTTCTAATTCTGCTTTTTTACTTCTAACATCGTCTATTCCATCGAACGTAATTGTCCCTCGAATATCCGAGTTCCAGAATACAAAATCAGGAGCATTTTTGATTACCGGTTCGCCTTTTTTGTTTTCCTTTTTAGCAGTTCCCATGTGAATTACAATCTTAACTTTGCCTTCTTTGTTCATCAAGTTAAAAGTGATTCTATCAATTCCTTTGTAGTTGTAGTTGGGAGCGTTCCATTTAATATTTTCCTCAAGATCGATTCCTAAACCCAAAATTAACTTTCGTAGTTCATCAACTTGAGATCTTTTTTCTGGATCGAGATCGTTTAGGAATTCTACGATTGTTTTGTATTTGGTCATAAGGGTTTATTTAGATTTTTTACTGAGGGCTTTCTGTTTATTAAATAGAACTGCAGCGTGGAATAAATCTTTGAATGCATTCTCGTCGAGCTTGTCTTCTTCGCGAAGAACGATAGCGCGGTAAGTATTGATGAGTCCTTTGGGATCATGCCCCTTTAATTCTTGGCCTTTTGTGAATCCAAATCTTAAGTGTTGCTTGTATGTTTCTCCCGTACAAATCATTCCATCGTGGTACCAAACAAAAACTCCTTCAGGATTTGTTGCTGTTTTGTACTTTTTCTCTTCAACAACTTCGGGATCTACTTCTTTTATGAGTAAGCGAATCTTCGACATTGTTTTTTCACGCCAATCATTGGGGTCTAGTTTCATTTTATTTTGAACGCTTTTTAAGAATTCCCTGTATTGAAGGACTTATAGCTTTATCTTTTCGATGAATGCAACCAATCCAACAACAAGGGCGACGCATTCCTTCTTTAAGTTCTTTTATAGTTCTGTCGACGTGCTCATCTCGTGTTTCTTGTCTTTTTACCGAAACTACCCAGCAAATCCATTCGTTACGAGCGAGTGGGGTTAAACCTTCCCATAGAGTAAGAGCTTTTTTGTCAGAAGCTAAAGCTTCCTTTAAATCATTTGGAATGTTGTGGGCTACACCGCTTGAGATTTTAGTCATAATAATATTTTAACAGTTCTTGATTGAAACTCCAGTCCAATCCTACCAGCTGAAAGGAATCTCGACATTATCTTTACTAGCAAGAACAGCTTCTATAAATGGATCATTCTTGAAGTGAGAAACATTAGCATGCCCCATATTTGTTACTTCACCATTACTATTCTTAATAAAACGTTCGCCAATTGATTCGTTTACAATTAGTCCGCATTTTCTGTAAAATTCCGAAAGCGTAGTCTTCTTCCCATGAAATCCAATACACGAAACCATATTATTCTTGAGAGCATACTCAGACATCAGCGAAATAATCTTCTTTCCATAACCTTGGCCTTTAGTTCCACAGACTCCAATATCAGCCCTGCCCCAAACATCTTTAGAGTAGGGGATACTACCTACCATAATTCCTGTTATGAATCTGTATCTACCAATTGCTACAAGACTATTTTTATCATGTAAAAAGAAGTGAATATCTTTTGGATGGAGATTGGGACTAAATAAAATATCGATGTCTTTTTCAAATGTTATTTTCCAAGCGGAATTAAATGTCATTACATCTTTTTCAGAAATATTAGCTCCTTCAATAATTTGAATCATATGAATTACATCTTTTTCTTCATTACTTCTATGCTAGCCTTAACCAGTTTACCCACCAAACCAACAGGTAGTTCTTTATCTAAGGGAAAACTAACAATAGATTTTGTTTTGAGATAGCTCTTAAGCTCAGTCGCATTATTTTCAATTACCGGAGGAATTACATGTAATCGCAGGTGGGTTTTGTTAACACTAAACCAAGCAAACATGCCGTTGTACTCATATCCTTCGTATGAGTATCCGGGAATTTGAAAATAGCTAGTAGTTTCGATAGCTCCAGGAGCTGCTTGTTGTATGAGTGATCTTATTTGCTCAAGCTTTTTTTGAACTTCTTTTGGATGTGTTGAAATGTATTCATCTACACCACCGGGAACTATAGATTTTTTTGGTTTCATAACTTTATTATACACAAATCACATAAGGCCGGGCAAAGCCAGCCTTGGCTTATACTTTATGTTTTTAGTTTGAGCAATAGTGTGAGTAGTCAGGGCGAATTTTTTCAACTATTGATAACGCAAAAACTGCTTTTGTTCATTAAGAACGGAGAGGACAGGAGTCGAACCTGCGGTTCCTTGCGGAACACTCGTTTTCGAGACGAGCACTTTAGACCACTCAGCCACCTCTCCATATAATTACGCCAGAGAAGACTCGAACTTCCAACCTTCACTTCCGCAAAGTGATGCTCTATCCAATTGAGCTACTGGCGTATTTAAAAAACTTTGACTGTCTCGCTGGAACCCGATGGCGGGCAGGTATCCAATTAGCGAGCCTGCCCCGTATTTATTACGGGGGGTACATCAGATAGTTGAGATTATACCACCGAAAGCCTTTCCAGCTAATAAGAGCGATTAAGCAAATAGCTAAGTCTGCATGTACTTTTCAATTTCAACATACTCACCATTTATAACTCGAGAAATTATGTTGAATCCAACCTCATCTTTTGCACCGTAATCAATGTATTTAAGAAGAACCTCGAAGATTTCTTGATCCATCCCTTCTTCATCTATAATCAACGACACACGCCTTGTCACTTTGCTTTTTTCAATCGGCTGTTCTATATGCAGAATTACAACGCCATTTTTTACTGAAAACCAAAAGCAGTTAATTTCTTTCCACTTGTAGAGATTATTAAAAGCCCGGATTCCAATTGTAGTAATAGAATGCTCGACAATTGTTGGGGGAATGTATGCTTGAGCAAACCATAAAAACATGAAAGCAAGAATCGCAAGAATCATAATAAACTCTCCAAGAATAGTTAGAGCTAGGATGATCAGTACAAAGAACAAGCTGTATGATAAATACCAGCTTCGATCTCTTTTCTCCCAATAACGATCAGGTGCAGACCAACTGTATATGTTTTTGAAAACAGCTTTGTCTTCATTTGCTAGAGTAGTGTGTAGTCCTGTATTCATAAAATAAGTATATCAATAACAATGTCCAATGACCAAATTCCAATATCCAATTACTGTTCTATTGGAGGAACAGTTATTGGTGGTAGTTTTGTTTCGACTGGTGTCTGTAGGATTTGGGCAGGCTTCGCTACTTGCAAATTTGGAATCTTATAATCCGGAGTTCTTTTAAATTTGCTTATAATAAACTTGAACACCCTAAAAACAATGGGGAAAACTAGTAGAAATAGTACAACTAGAATGATTGGATTAAGAATGTCTTTATTAGTCTCATAAAATGCTTTTAAATTTTGCAATCCATACTGGATCGTCATCTCTCTAGAGCGTGCTCCTGAAGAGCTCTCTGGATAAGTTTCCAGTAATTCAGCTTGTGAAGTTCCTGTGTGTTCGGCTTCTGAAGGGACAACTCTAAGTTGTCTTTCGTTCAAGTCTCCTAAGTTCCCAATATACGATACCTCAACTGGAGCAGGAGTATTAGGATTAGAACTAGCAACATGAATGTAGAAATGGTTTAAGTCTCCTCCAATTAACTCTGGTGCACTTTCTCCCCATGTTGTATCAACGCTTACCCAACCAAGATCTGGAATATAAACCTCAGCCCATTGGTGTTCGGAAGAATCTGCAGTATCAACCCCAGTATAGCCGTACCCAAATGCAGCTCTTGCAGGAATTCCTATCGAACGTAACAGGGTAATATATAAATCAGAAAATTCCATGCAAACGGCAGCTCCACCTTGTAGAGTTTTTAATGCGCCTTGTCGTTCGTTGATTCCAAAACGTTTAACATTGCTATAGTCAATTTTGTCGATTACATATTCATAAAAACGTTCTGCGATAGAGTAGACAGAGGATTTTGTAACGTCCAAATCACCAAGCACAGTTAAGGCTGTACTACTAATTTCATGATGCTCAGATTCCCAGAAGTTTCCAGGTTGCGTATTAAGCTCAACAACGTCTTCTGGTATGTTGGTGAGTAGACCGGGATATTTTGTATAGTCAATATTTGTTTTAGTAAGTTTTGCAAAACCACTTATTCTAATTTCGCCCTCACTTGTTGCAGAAACAGTAAACTCTGCAATCATGTTTCCATTCTCATCTTCGTAAACAGCAGAAGGAGTTGGGCTTAACGATTTAAAAAACACTTCCTGCTTTATATTTCCACTCACAATATCTCGTGGAATAATCATTTTGAATGAGTTAGTTCCAAAGATAAAATCGCTTGATTTTGAATATTGTTGAGTTATATCAAATTCATAAACCTGTTCACGACCAACTTCAATCCAAGCACTTCTGCCAACAAGATCTTCCTGCTTAAACCTCACATAAAAGTAAAGTTCGTCCTCGGTAATTTCTCCGTTCGGAATAGCAAAGCTTAATTCACCAAAAGTTTTAGGAATTTTTACTACTGTATTAACAATCTCTCTTTTATCGGCGTCGTTAAATACAAAACTTTCAGAAAATCCGGGAATGAAAATGTCTATCACTTTGCCACTTTTGTATACTAGTCCTTTGGATTTATATGCAACGTCAACAGTAAAAGGGTTATTGAAATCAACATTTCTATTAAAAGTCACTCTTAAATTGGGATTAGTTTCGGTTTCCTCAATCGTAAAACTAGTATAAGGAGCTCCGTTTGTGGTAACAGATAGGCTATTTAGGGTTTCTGGAACATTGCTTTGGGTTTCTTCGTCAGGTCGAATGTCTGCAAAAAGAGTAGTTAAGTCTTCGTTACCAGCTGAAATATATATGTCTGATTGATCAATTCTTAGAGAGCGTGTTTCATTTATTTGTACATAATCGCCAATAAGCTCGTAGGTTCGTGTTATTTCTCGAGTGTATTTCTGGGCAAATACAGAAGTGCCTGCAAATAAGAAGATTCCTAGAACAGGAATCGCAGCTGCCACAAATTTGTATTGGCTTACAGTGAATTTCATCTGCGTAAATTATACAATTAATAGGATATAATACGAACACGAAGATTGAAGATTCGAGTTTCAAGATTCAAAAAGCTCAAAGCTCAAAGCTCAAAGCTCAAAGCTCAAAGCTCAAGGCTCAAGGCTCACAGCAATACTTAAACCTATAACCTAATACCCAATGATTGATCTAGAAATTCTTAATCCACCACAAAAAGAGGCTGTTTTGCAGACACAAGGGCCTGTTCTTGTTCTTGCTGGTGCGGGTTCTGGCAAAACTAGAGTACTCACTTACAGAACTGCATTCATCCTAGGAACTGGACTAGCAGGTCCAGAGAACCTTTTAATCATGACTTTCACGAATAAAGCAGCGGAAGAGATGAAGCACAGGGTTGTCTCTATTCTTTCAGAAGATAAGGCCACAAGTGGGATTAGAAACATTCCGTGGATGGGAACTTTCCATTCAATTTGTGTAAAAATTCTCAAGAAGTATGGAAATGCTATCGGAATCGATAGAAACTTTGTAATTTATGACTCAGGAGATCAAACCGTTGCAATCAAACACGCAATGGATAGAGCAAGAATTTCACAAAAGGATTTCAATCCAAATGCTATTCACAACTACATTTCGTCTGCAAAAAACGAATTAATATCAGCTTCTGATTATGAGGAAAGGGCACAAGGGTACTTTCAAAATGCAGTTGCAGCGGTGTACCCTCACTATCAAGCAATACTTTCCGAGAACAACGCTTTAGATTTCGACGACTTGCTTTTTAAAACAGTTCAACTTGTTCAGCAAAGCAAGGTTGTAAGAGAAGAGCTTCAAGAAACTTTCAGGTACATTTTAGTAGATGAGTATCAAGACACAAACCACGCTCAATATGTTTTAATAAAATTCCTATCCGAAAAACACAGAAACATTTGTTGTGTTGGCGATGATGACCAAAGCATTTATTCATTCAGAGGTGCAAACATTCGAAACATTCTGTCTTACGAAAAGGATTTCCCTGACGCGAAAATTATTAAACTAGAACAAAACTATCGTTCTACACAGACAATATTAGAAGCTTCTTATCAAGTCATCAGTAAGAATACCAAACGAAAAGACAAGAAGCTTTGGACCGAAAACGAAGGCGGCGAAAAAATTGGAGTTTATCAAGGTTTCGACGACGAGGACGAAAGTAGATGGATAGTATCTAAAGCCGAAGAATTTATGAACAAAGGGGTTTCGTTAAAAGAAATTGCCGTTTTATACAGAACAAACTCTCAATCTAGGTCACTTGAAGAAGCTTTCTTAAAAGCAGGGATTCCATACAAAATTGTTGGTGGAATTAGATTCTACGATCGTAAGGAAATTAAAGACATAGTCTCGTATCTTAGGGTCCTCTACAATCCAAAAGATTCGATTTCTTTTCAACGCGTAATTAATGTACCAAAAAGAGGAATTGGCGATAAAACTTCCGCAGATTTTGTAGAAGAAGCAAGGGGGCGAGGATATTCTCCAACTGAATATTTAGATGTTGCCGAAAAACTTAATCCAAAAATCAAGATCTTTGCAGATATTATTCAAGATTTAAAAAGGAACTTGGACACAAGAAACATTGTCGATTTTATGACTTATCTACTCGACAGAACTAAGTATCTAGAGGAATTTAAAGATGGAACAATCGAATCTGAAAGTAGAATAGAAAACATTCAGGAACTTGTAAACGTGGCTTCAAAATACGAAGATATGCAGACTCATGCAGCTTTAGAATCATTTTTGGAAGAAGTGGGATTGCTTGAAGGAAGTGGTAATTCTAAGGATGTAGTGGACTCTGTCACAATGATGACAATTCACGCAGCTAAAGGATTGGAATTCGAATTTGTGTTTGTATGCGGAATGGAAGAAAACTTATTTCCACACTCGAACTCATTAATGGATAGTTCCGAGATGGAAGAAGAGCGAAGATTAGCATATGTGGCTGTCACAAGAGCAAAGAATAAATTATTCCTGACCCATGCACAAAAGAGAAAGTACTTTGGGCAAACGCAAAGAAACATGAAGTCTAGATTTATTGGAGACATTTCTGCAGACTTGATTGAAGACCTTTCACCATCATATCTAACCAGTGCAGATGCTTGGAGTGATCGCGGATCAGAAGCACCGCCTGTACGAGCTAATTATGCAGTTGGTGACGAAGTAAAGCACGAGTATTTTGGAAAAGGAATTGTAGATTACATGGATGACGAAATTGTGATTGTTGATTTCGGAGGAGTTTACGGTAAAAAAGAGTTGATGATTGAATACGCTAAGCTGACGAAAGTTTGAAGTTTTAAGCTAGAAGTTTGAAATTACTAACTTGAGCCCGAGCCAATAGCTTCGTTAATGCTTCTATCTTCAGACTTAGAGCTTCACCGCTCATATTCCTTATATAACTCCCGATTGGGCTTTACATTGTAACTGCTTAGGTGTAACATCATAAGTTTTGACCAAAATTTTATGAGTGATGGAATCCTTGGTGTAGGGTACGATTCTACAGATAAACTTATCTCGCCACAGTGCTTAGAGTTATGCCGCGCAATGGCTTTAAGCTTAGGTGTAAAAGGGTCGGAAGTAGATGAAAGTACTGTCCGAATAGATAGGAGATTTCATACAGTTTCCTTCTCGGTATGTCCACAAGATAATGATGATCCGACAATTGCATCGTTAAGCATTTCTGCATACAAGAACGGCGACTGGCATATCTGTGTAAATGGTTCTCCAGTAGCAGAGGATACAGAAGCTTTTAGCTCTGTTCGTGTATCTCTCAACCGATTCTTTCGTACTAGTCGAATCAATTTGCTAAAATGGTTCTATGAGATTTGACATTTTAACGCTATTTCCAGAAGCATTTTCGTATTTGAGCGAAAGCATAATTAAGCGCGCGAAAGAAAGCGGAGCTGTAGAGATTAACATCTATAATATTCGTGATTGGGCGATCGACAAGCACAAAACGGCAGATGATAGACCTTTCGGGGGTGGGCCAGGAATGCTTATGAAGTTTGAGCCAATTTATCGAACTTTGAAATCTATCGGAGTTTATCCCCTGCGAGAAGAATCAACAAAAGTCATTTTTACATCGCCCAAGGGTAAGAAGTGGACTCAATCACTAGCCAAGGAGTATTCGTCTAAAATAGATAGAGTAGTGGTGATTTGCGGGCATTATGAAGGTGTTGACCAACGAGTAATTGATGAATTAGTAGACGAAGAAATAAGTATTGGAGATTTTGTTCTCTCTGGCGGAGAACTTCCTGCACAAATTATCTTGGATTCTATTGTTAGATTGTTACCAGGAGTTTTAGGAAATGATCAATCGCCAATCAAAGAAACTGAATTTATAGATGGAGAAACCATCCCAGAAGCTCCTCAATACACACGGCCTGAGGTTTATACAACTGAAGAAGGAAAGGAGCTGAGAGTTCCTGAGATACTTTTAAGTGGCAATCATGCCGAAATAGAGAAGTGGAAGCAAATAGAAAGTGAAAAGCTAAAAGCCACAAGCTAAAAATCAAACCCGCTCTTACCCCATCACCTTATCAGAGAATTCCCGAAGAAAATCGGGATCAACCACCTATACCATGAACGTAGATACCGGTTTTCGCCGGCAATTCCCCTCACAGGTACAGGCAATTGCAGCCTAGAAAATGTTAACCACATTTCTGCTGTGCTTGTTACGAAAAAGAATGTTACGTAAATTTACGTAACATTTGAGTGTAAATGAGGAGAAGTTTTATTGGAAATGAGAACTAATTATTATGAAACTCTCCTAGCAATACTTTTCTTTAAAGTATCTAGGAAGTTAGCACGTTTAGTAGCATCGGTATTGCGATACGCTAAATTGAAGAATTTTGTACTTTCGGTTTGCTCTGTTACTTCCAAGAAAACTGGTTTGCCGTCTATAACTAAGAAAGTAAGATATCGTCTCGGTTCAATCCCTAGAATCGTAAACTCAGAGCCTTCTTTTAGATCAGCAACAGCACCCAAATTGTTAAACAGCTTTGGAGGTGTTAAAGCAGGGTTGAAGATATCTTGAAGATTTATTGTAGCAGTTGCGGACTTTCTTTCGTAGCTAAACTTGGACACACCATTCTCCATATAGTTTCTAACCTCTAGAACTGGTTGTCCAGCTATGCTGAGCCTATAAGTACCTGGTGTAACTTCTACAGGGGTTTCTATTACTGCTTTCTGCAGAATATCATCTAATTGTTCTTCTGTGCTTTTGATAGCTTTTGGCTCAACGTTGAACCTCTGACCAGGCTTAAGGGTTACGTCATTATTATTAGTTTCAGTTACAGGAGTATTAGTAATTGCTGTAGTTGTTGCGCTCTGAGAAGGGATGGCAGGTACTTCTTGTGCTTTTTTTACATCAGGCTTGGATTCAGCAACCGAGGCTCTTTTTAAAAGAAATATTAGCCTGTTGATTTCTTCCTTTAATTTCTTTATGTCTTCGGAGTCTTCTTCAACAATTAGAAGCTTTGTTAGATTAGGCATAGCAGAGAAATCGTCAGTTTGTTCTAGTGAATCAATGAAGGAATCTATCCGTGTCTTCATCTCCTCTAAAGATTTTCTTTCTTTTTCAATAGATCCAATTGTAGCTTCAGGTTTGCTTTCATCCTTATTCAGTATAGAAGTTATGTCCATCTCATCAATCTCTATTAGATTTTCCTTGTATTCCAGTTCTGCTTTTAGTCTACTTACAATTGTCGAAGTTAGAAAAAGATATAATGCAGAGAAGAATGCATTATTGCAAACCTCTAACGCTTCTGTATTTTGGCTCAGAAAAAGTATCGCTTCGTTAGAGGAGTTATCTTCTGACAATGTTCGGTCTATAGCATCAATAGATGTGCTAAGTATCCCCGATCGTTTGTTGAAGTCTATCTGTGTTCTTTCTAGTATTTTCTGAAGAAGAGCTGAGAAAGAGTTGATAAAGTCATCGCGTTGATCAATAGGAATATCTTCAACGTTCTTATTAATTCGGTTAAGCTCGATAACGACGCCTACTAGTTTGCTAAATCCATTATTTTCATTCTCTAGAATGTTTCGTAGGCTCCGATATAAGCTGTAGTTCCTTTCATTAGTTACATCAGGAGCTGCTAGGTTACTAAATTCGCTAATTTCACTCTCCCAGTAGCCTGTTTCGAGATTCATATTGCCTGTTTTGACAGTTGCTTCAACCCTTTGGGCCTCACGTTGGGCACTCTCATCCAATTTAATAGCTTTTGTTTCAACTATTCCTTTGACTTGTTGAACAACATCGTCGTATTCGTATTCCTCCATTTTCGCATCTGAGAAATCTTTGGAAACTGAATCAATGGTCACTGCCAGCTTTTTAAGTAAGTAATTGCTCAGCAACTCAATTTTTCCTTTCGGCACAATAGTATTAGTAAGTCTTGATTCTACAAATGCTAGCTGGCCTTTTTCTTCGAAAAGCTTGAAAGGTAGCACTGCTTTATCACGATGTACAAATACATCCAAGGTTTCCTTCAAAGATACTTTCTCCTTTAGTAATACGTCCAAATGATCAGTCCTGGTTTTTAATTTAGCTAATTCCGCGGGCGATAGCTTGGCCAATGCTTCTTCGGGGTTCGTTACAAACCTAGAGATACTAAGTAAGAGAGGTTTTTTTGCCTTAGGCATCTCAGGTGCAGTACCAAAAGGAGTCCCATACGTATTCGGAACTTCTGGCAATATAGGTAAACTTTCGGCTGTATTTAAATCTGACATACAATCATCATATCAGAATTGATTTAATGTTAAAATACATGAATGATTCAGAAGAAATTCGTATATTCACAAAACTTTGTTAAAAGCCCAGGTTTAATTCGGGGGCTTTTGGATAAGACAAACATCGGTCTAGAGGATGTAGTTCTAGACATTGGAGCCGGGCGAGGTAAGATTACAAAAGAGCTGTGCAAGGTTGCAGGAAGCGTTATTGCGTATGAACAAGACAGAACTTTTTGGGAATTACTGAAAGAAATAAAAGATGATAAAGAAGTAAACCCAAGAAACAATATTAACCTGGTTTTTCAAGACTTTTTGAAATCGTATCTCCCACAAGACAAATACAAAGTTTTCTCCAATATCCCATTTAACCAGACTGCAAGAATTGTAGATAAGCTATTATTTGGCAAGAATCCTCCGATGAGCACATATTTATTCATGCAGTTTGAGGCTGCAAGACGATATGTAGGTAGACCGGTAGGAAGAGAGATGATGCTTTCAATCATTTTAAAGCATTCGTTTAAGGTAAAGATTCTTCATAACTTTCAGGCTGAGGATTTTACACCTCCACCAGGTGTTGAAGTTGTGTTTGTAGAATTTACTAGAAACGAGGATTTCAACCAAGCTGAATTTAAAAAGTTTGGAAAATTCATCAAATTCTTCTTTAAAATTGGCCACCCAGAACTAATAAAATCTTTACGAAAGATATTCACAGAACCACAGGTTCAAAAGATGCTTTCAAACTTTCAGATTCGAAGAGATGCAACACTTGGAGACATCGGAATTAGAGAATGGACTGAGATTTACGAGATTTTTAATACTCTTGTAGATGATAAGAAAAGACGAAGAATTTATGGAATAGAGAACGACCGATTAAAAGGGAAATAGGTTTCGAATTGGTCGGGAATAACTCAAAACTTATCTGTAAAATGCATTTTCTCCTCAAAAAATAAATCTCCCTTAAAGTTATCGATCCAATGAATGTCGTGTAGAAATTCTTCAAAGCTTTGAAAGTGATTCGTAACCTTTTCTTTAAACTCACTTTTTTTCACCCACTCGTATTTTCCTTCACTGCTTTGTTGCAATTCTCCAGTAGGATTATGAGCTATAAACATATACATAAATTTATCCTCGACGACCTTTCCTGTGAGTTTGTCTATAACAACATAATGTCGAATGCCCACTAGAGTTGGCTCACCCTTTAGTCCCGTTTCTTCCATCATTTCTCGTTCCGCAGCTTCGGAAGCAAATTCACCATATTGAACTTTGCCCGACATGAAACCTTGAGCACCGTAAAATGGCTGTTTAAGTCTGGTGTAAATCAAATATTGTTTATCAGCACCTTCACCTTGAGTTGGACAAACCCAGGCACTAATCTTTGCCTGCTTCATAATTGTTACAGTTCCTGTATCCATTTGGTTTGCATATTCTTTCCCTTTAGTAGTTAATCGGTAACCGCTTTCATCTTTGCTAACTAAATCCGAATCGACCAGCTCATTCAAATGAAAACTAAATTTATTGTTTTCCATTTCTACATCAGGTTTCAATTTTGAATAGGGTAGTGATTGACTGAACAAAAGTTTGTTCAAAATTTGCAGCTGGATCTCGTGTAGTTGTTTCATAACGGTATTTTAACTACTGAGATGTTAATTCGCAAAGAAGAAAGATGTAAGTCAATTGCTATTGACCAGTCTTGTTATATAGTTGAGCTGCGTTCATTGTCTATGTGGACTGAGTAATCGAAGAAAAGAGATTTTACAATTTATTTTCGTAATTAATTTCTATATACTCGATGTATGGATATTCTTGAACTTAGACCACTGGTAATTTTTTTAATCGAAATTGGATTGGCTTACTACGTATTTCGATACGGCGTAAAGTTCAAAAATATGATCGCTTTGTTCTTAGTTTTTCTAGCAGGCTATCAACTCGGTGAATTTATTATCCTGCAATCAAGCGAGTCAAGCATTGGATATCAAATCGCATTTTTTTCAACTACGATGTTGCCTCCGTTTGGAATTTTCTTAATAGAGAGAATTGAGAAAAAGTTTTATGGAGGAATTATTGCACTCGTGGCATCAACTTTCTTTGCAGTTGGATTCTTACTCTATCCAGATGCACTCCAACTAGTAGAGAAGTGTGCTTGTTTTGCAAAATTTGCGCCCAGAGACGGTATGACTACATTCACAACTGCGTGGGGGTTATATTATGTCTCCGCTCTAACTTATGCTATGGTTTTGGCATTGTATCTGCATATTACAGAGACTGCGAAATTACGAAAGATGGTATTGCTAAATATTTTCTATGCATATGTATTCTTCTTTCCACTTTCGTATTTGTTGATTGTCGTATTCAACATGGATATTTCTTACATAATTTCCGTAATGTGTTCTCTTGGATTAATTGGAGGAATTGGAATATTTAGATTAGGAATGGATATGGGTTATAAACCACAAGATAAAAAGAAGAAAGCTGAAAGGCTAAAAGCTAAAAACAAAAAGTAGAATATGGTTTCCCAAAGGGACCACTTTGTGGCGGAGCCTCACCATGACATTTTTAGAAAAACTTTCCTCTTTAGATATTGGGATTTTGAAATTTGATATTAATGTTATTAGGGAAGATAGAAGCAACGGCTCTCGTGGAAATTGAATAACAGTAAAATGAAGAGAGCTTGTCCGGAGTAAAACGTGGACTCGCTGCCTCTACCTTCCTTCCTAGCGGATGGTGCTAGCTGCGGTTGTGGGCGGTGCGGGCTTGGGCTGCCTTGCGCTTGAGCAGGTTGCCGGTCTCGCGGTGCTTGTTCGGGAGCGAGTCCAGAATCGCGACCGGAACGGGTCGTCCTGCTTTGACGGCCTTAACAACCTCATTTTCGCCGGTCGAAGTTGCAAGTTCGATTTCCCGTTGCGTGTACGGGACCCGCAACGGCTGTTTGCCGCCGCCTTTCTTGTTCTGCTTATTCTTCTTATTGCTGGGTTGCTTGTGGTTTGTCATCGTGTTTCCCCCGTTTTCCGTCGATTTTAGAATGACTTCGGTTAGAGAACACTGCGAGCTCCTCCCAGCTCGCAAAACAAAAATAAGTTGCTTGCGCAGACCCCTCCCAGTCTGCTGGGATAAAAGGTATTACTGATGCAATTTTCTACGATATTTCTGTAGATTGCACCCCATAAAAACACCGTAATGTGCTTATGGGATACAATCCTACATACTATCTGTTGCTTCTATTTTTAAGGAACTATCCAGGGGGAATCTTGAGAGACATCCAGTCTGGATGCAGGTGATTATATCAGGTTCTGTATATGTTGCCAATATATAACGACTTAATATAAAAAGGTTTTTAAGGGTAAGTGAATTGGAAAGATAGAAGCAACAGCCCTCAGTAGAAACACCTTTTGGTAAAGTGGGATGAGAAGCAGGCAAAGAAAAAATGAACCCCTGGACTGGTGCTCATTCGCCTTGTTGCTTCTATCTCTCTTCCTATTGGCGCCTCCTTTTTATAGTGCGGTCGCCACATAGGTGCTCTGCTGGGCCAGCAGGTTGCACCTCATAAATTAACAATGCTAACTTATGGGATACAACCCGCTATCTGCTGCTTCTATTTTCAAAGATCTGTCCAGGATGAGCTTTTGGCACCACACTGGATGCTAGGATTATATCAGAGCAAAGGATATGTCGCCAGTATATAGTCGCAAAAGCTTAAAGCTGGAAGAGAGTTAGAAGTCTTCAGGCATAGTTTGGCCCGATTTAATTTCTGAAACTATACGCATCAAATCTTCTAAAGTAGTAGAGGAGGTGATTGCAGCATTGAGTTCATCATACTCTGCATGGGATAGTTCGAAAATAGTATTTTTAACCCTCAGCTCTACAAGGGTTTCTTTAACAACAAAATAAATGTACTGATCTTTAATAGGAAAATGGTGAATTGATTTTGCTCCCTCTCCAAAACCATCGGAAGCAGTCCATGGATTAGAGCGTTTGTTTTCTTTCCAGTTTGGAATCAAATTCCTTCCCGGGAATATCGTAGAGTTCATATAGTCAGAAGTTTAGCATCGAAAGGAATTCTTGAAAAGAGTCTCTGGTATCATGAGTTAGTTAATAAAAATTTTATGGCTACAATAAATACTTCTGCTGAATTACCTTGCTCAGCTAAAAAGGCTTTTGATGCATGGTTAAGTGAAAAGATCACAAAGGAATGGTTTCTGATCATCCTGAATGCAAGTTCGATGTTAAAAACGGAGGAGAGTGGAAAGTAGAAAGTCTTGAAGGAAACTTTATAGATATTGATGAAAAAGATTTCAAAATAGAAATGGATTGGAGATATGTAGAAGGTTGGGGAGATAATCCAGATAGCAATCTTGTTGTTCATTTTAAACCAAACGGAGATGATGCTTGTACTATCAAGCTAACTCATACAGACGTTCCTGAAGAACTAAAAGATGAAATAGAAGATGGTTGGAAGAATTATTATTTTGAAGGGATGAAAAGTTACTTAGCTTAGGACTCAGCTTGGGGATAAGGATCAAGCCTTTTTAAATCCTCTGAGCCGAACTGCTCAAGAAGCTTTTTTACTTTATCCCTATTAATTTCAAAATTTGAATCAAGCCGCACCGAACCACCTGTAGATCCGGAAGTATTGTTTGGCTGAGTACTTAAGATGTATCTTGCTTGTTCTAAAGGAGTCATTCGCACATCCCCTTGATATTGCGAAAAAACATGAATTTGATCAGGAAACTCATTAGCAACAATCAAATACATTTGACGAGCCACGCTTTGAACACTCAAGTTTTCATACATATCCGCACCCTCACGCGATGTATCTGTAAGTACCCGCGATAAAGATTCACTTTCATTAATCATTGGAACGAAAACCAAAGCATTTTCTAAGCCAAGAGCTTCTATAAATTCAGAATCAATTTGTCTCATCAACTTATACATCTCCAGTAGCCAAGTGCGTACATCGTTAGGACGTTTATCGGGGCTAAGTTTAGAATAATAATACGCTGCAGTAATAATATTTGACGTAAAGAATCTGTCAAACACAATATTTACAGGAAGTTTTAATTCACTCAAGCTATTAACCTGAGCTTTTATTGCATCAACGGTTTCTAATCGATTAAGAGCGTATACAAGCATTCGATCTTCTACAGATAAGCCTTCATCGTTTTCAGTGAGTAGGTGTTTTAAGACTTTCCCCCACGGCAGATTATATTGAGGGTAGTCAACGATGATTGTGTTCCCGGGTAAAATATTAGCTAACTCCTCAGCACAAGATCCCTTACCTGCGCCATCGAGCCCATCGAGAAAGTAACGAGAAGTAATCATAATATTAAGAGTAACTTCACTTAGATTCTAGCACACAGAATTAACTTACCACATGCTTGGAGTGTTAAGAAAATATGATTAGAGAATAACGTAATTGTGGGACTTCTCGAACAATGCATTGAAGGAAATATTTTTTTTATCTTTTAACCTTCTAACCTTTAAACCTTTTTTTAATTTATCGGAGTGGCGGGACTCCCCGTATAAAATTTCACGATGTTCATTTTTACGGGGCAGGCTTCTCGTCCGTCCGAACCACTAAATAATGTTGTAATGGAAAAATGTTTTTTTGGATTCTATTCTATCGGAGTGGCGGGACTCGAACCCACAACCCCGCGCTCCCAAAGCGCGTATTCTGGCCAATTGAACTACACTCCGATTTGTGCGTGGTAAGTATACCTCAAAACCTCTACATTTCCAATCCTGAAAGCTAGTAATATCCTATCCCAGTAGGTCCAGCATGAATAGAATCATTTCTATTTTCGGAGTAAACGAATCTCCCGATACAACCTCTATTGAGTCTTCTGATTCACAGTGCTGGTCTTTCAAATAAGAATGGAAATCACAACGTAACGTGGTAGGATCAATGCTTAAAGCTCTCATTTGCCCCCACGTATTAGGAGAGTCTTCATATAGGGATGCTATAAACTGTTGCAGCAACTTATCAGCATCAACTTTGGAAGAAAGCATAGTCATGAAATCCTCGTCTTCTTGCGCTAACTCGCCTAATTGAATCGATGAGCAAAGTTCTAAAAAATCGCTAGCGTCTTGCTCCGACAATTCCAACGCTTGCTGAACAGATGAATGTTCGAAGTGTACAACCCCATTTGCGGCGAGTACTGCTCTTCTTTCTACGTGAACAGCAGGGACAAGCTCATCAAGATAAGTTAAGCCACAGGCTGCTTTCTCGCAAAACGATTTTATTCTTCCAAGCCTAGCAGCTTCTATTAGCTCGTTTGAAAGAATCTCTGAGAATTGCTTAATTAAAGATTGAAACTCTTCGGATGGAAGCACGTTTCGATCAAGGCATTCTTTAATGTATCGACAAATAGTTCGGTATAGCAGAGTAGTGAGCATTTTATATTTTATAGAAAGCTTGCTAAGTTCTTCACGAGAATTACTGACGGTTACCCCACTAAGCAAGTTTAAATCCACGCTTGCTCCGTTTGGAGTAAAAGTAATCGTCTCCACTTCGGAATGATAGGGCATGCCATCAAAATCCTCTGCCTTTACAGGAATGTCTGGATCGTAATATCCTTCTTTTAGCGCGAAAAGGCTCGTATAGGTTGTTTGAATTATTGAACCTGTAGAATCTACGCGAATATACCTCTGATCAAGGCATGCCTTTGGAACTTCGTCGTCTTCATCGTTAAACCGGAGGATAATGTCGTCTAGTACTCGGGGGTCGTCTTCGCCGCTAAGCAATTGAGCTAGCCTTGCAATGGTGAGCAGTTTATCGAATCTGGAACTTTGCTCAAAAGAATTTTCGGATCTATCGTAATCGACCATCGAAGTTTATTAATCGCCACGATTATACGATCAAAATCCAGAAATGAAAAACCCTGAAATAGATTGAATCCACTTCAGGGTTAACTATACTATTTTATGTCAGTTAGACTTCGGCTATCATTAATCCTTCTACCTTTTTGTAATCATCAGCTCGGTCGGTTAGTAGCTTGCATTCATTTGCAAAACAACAAGCCAACAATACAGCAGAGGAGATACTCAATCCATACTGTCTTACTATTTCTCCAGCTTTGACTGCAACATCTTTAGTAATTTCTTCAACTTTAAAATACTTGTTTGTAAAATCCATAACCTCACTTCGTAGGTTAGCGTCTTCAAAAGTACTGCTTGCTAACAATTCAGTATAAGTAGTAGCAGGAATCCACATTTCGTATTTCTCATAAGCCATTGGAAGAACACCTTTCCCAGTCTTTAGGTATTGAGTTATTACATCCGTATCTACAACTATTTTTTCTTTCATGTTCAGAAGTTAATATGTAATTTAATTCTCAATTAGCGGTTTTGTAATTTCCGCTACGTGATTAGCCTCGGTTTTATTATTCCTGTCCCATACAACAAAATCTATCTCAGGTCCCATGCTGCTTTTAGATTCAGCAACTGGTTCCGGTTCTGATTTCGAAGGTGATTTAGCTTTCACAGCTTTTGCTGCAGGTTGTTTTACCTCTTTTTCTTGCAAATCAATAAAGTCAGATATTCCTGTTTTCTTAATCACGTATCTAATTTTGTTGTAAGAACTCAAGTAAATTTCTCCGAACTCATCTACTAAGGCGAAAATGTCTCCTGTTTTATTCTTTACTTCTGTTAAAGAAGCCACAACTTTTCCGCTTTTGTCTTTATACATATTAATCAGTAACTTTTGTAATTATAGCTAAATTGTATAATATGTCAATTTTCTATTTGTTGTATTTAGTTATTAAAAGTATAATAAGAGTATGTTTAACGCAGACGATTTTGTAAAAATATTATTAGCAGTTTCTTGCTCCCTAGCTTTAGTAGGTATAGCTTTTGCCATTGTCAGATTACTAAATAAAGTAACTGCTACTATTGAAGATGCGCGCAAGCCAATTCAAAATATTGGAGAAGTGAGTGATTTAGCTTTAGAAGATTACAAGAGTGTGAGAGGGCTTGTTTCAAATAGTCTAGGAGTTTTTTCTTTCATAAAACAGTTTACCTCTGGATTCTCAAAAAAGCCGACTAAAGTCGAAGAAGAAGATCCCGAAGATGTAGAGTAGACTAATTTATTTCCATTATCCTGATTGCAATAGTCGAATTCATGCAGTATAATAGCTATGTATTAAATTAACTGGTATGTCTAGTAAAAAATCAAATTTTAACAGAGAAAAAACTGCAAAGACTGAAGTAATGAAGAAGTTCGGTGAGCATGAAAAAGATACAGGCTCTCCTATCGTTCAAATCGCTTTAATGACTGAAAGAATCAAATACCTTACAGATCATTTAAAGGGAAACAAGAAAGACAAGCACTCTAGAAGAGGTCTACTTAAATTAGTAGGTGATCGAAGAAGAATGATTAAGTATCTTCAAAGAACAGCTGAAGATCAAGAAAAAGCAACAAAGCAACTGAGAGAGCTAGGATTATAATCCTTAGATAAACAATAAACCAAACCCCTGAAGTGAATTTACTCTACTTCAGGGGTTTTTCTTTCTCAACTTTAAAACTTGCTGTATATTGTAGTAATGAATAACGCTATTAGCGCAAGGCGAGAACGCCCACAATTTAAGAAAAGAAGAACTCCAAGATTCAGAATTCCTAAAATTCCATTTCCAAGCCAAGGAGGCACTCTAATCAAAGTTCTGTTTGGGGCTGCAATTATAGTCTCCCTAATCGTCGTGTATCAAAGCGTTAAAATTCAAGGTTATGTAGTTTATGGAAATAACAGACTGAATATACCAAGCGAGTTAGATTCAATAAAAGGAGATAGCCTATTCTCTAACGTAGAAGCTCGATTTTTCCAGATACTAGATAAGGATAGCGACAAGGTCGAGAATGTAAATATTATAAAGAAAATAGGAGGGCAGGTTGTTATAGAGTTAATCGAAAAATCGCCGAAAATTGCATACCTGGGAATAGAGGGAATTGAGCTTCTTGATGAAAATGGCATTAATGTTGGAAGTCTAAACAACCAAAAATTTACAGATTTAACTAACTACAATTTTTTCAACGGAGTAATTAGCAATATAGATGACGAAAGAGTAGTGCGTCGTTACCTGGAAGTTAACGAAGATGTTGAAGGAGTAAGAATTTGGTCAGACCTAACTACAGAAGACCGCCAGGCATTTATAAATCAGCAGAAAGATTACTACATTGGGCTTTGGAACAACTTTATCACAACACAAAAAGATTTTTTCAATACATCAAACTACCGAGACTTAAACATTGTGGTGAATCGACTTTTAAATTCTCAGAGTACCATCAACTTGGATTCGCAGCTTATTCAATATGTAATTAATTTGAAAACATTTTTATCCCGATATAATATCGAAGTAAGCGAGATTAGATATAAGGATATTGTCTCTTTCAGTTTCTTAACCACTACTGGAAAAGAGCTCATATTCAGAAAGAATAAGGAGATTCAATCTCAGCAAAAAGAGTTAGAGACGTTTCTTTCAAGAGTCGGAATTAACAACGGCGCCACTTTTGACTTTAGAGGAGAAATAATTTCGGTGAAATGAGCTTTGGGTAATGAGCTATGGGTCTTAGGTTTCAACTTTTTTTACTAATCGCTCACAGCCCATAGCTCAAAGCCGAAGTGGACGTGAGGAGTCAGTTCGCTTATAATAAAGACTATCTAGTAATTTTCCCACTAGCATAATAAAATAGTATACAATTAAAAAGTAAATCTTAAGTAAGAAATTATGGCGAATATAGTTACAGCGATTGATATCGGTTCATTTAAAGTTTGTGCAATCATTGCTGTTATAGACGATGAAGGCAAGGCAAAAGTAATTGGAGAAGCATCAGTTCCTGCAAATGGAATAAAAAAAGGAGAAATTACAGGTATAGATGAAGCGACGAACTCAGTCGCAAACGTTTTGAATGCAGCAGAAAGAATGGCTGGATTAACTGTTTCTTCTGCATATGTAACTATCAATGGTAAGCAAATACTTTCAAATAACAATAGAGGAGTAGTTGCTGTTTCTGACGAAGAAATTTCAGAAGAAGATGTTTTTAGAGCTTTAGAGCAAGCAAGAACAGTATCAATTCCTAATACCCGAGAAATCATTCACCTTATCCCAAGAGAGTTTGTTGTCGACCAGCAAACTGGAATTAAAGTTCCTATTGGAATGACAGGTTCAAGATTAGAAGTAGATTCACACATTATTTCTGTACCAGTAACATCAAAGCATAACTTAGAAAAATGTATGCAAATGATCGGTCTTAAAATCGACGGCATCGTATACACCGGTTGGGCAGCATCTCATTCAGTTTTAACTCCTACAGAGAAAGAACTAGGTGTAATGCTTCTAGACTTTGGAGGTGGGACAGTTTCTATTACAACATTTGTTGAAGATGAAGTTACTTACAGCACATCAATCCCATTTGGTGGAAATAATATCACTAGAGACTTGGCAGCAGGATTAAGACTATCATTAGAAGATGCAGAAAAGGTAAAAGTAAGTGCCAATGAACTATTTAAAAAGGCAGACTTTGTTCAATCAAAACAAAAGAAGGCTCCAGTAGAGAAAGTAAAAACTAAACTAGACAAAGACGACGAAGAGGAGAAAGCAGAAGGCGAGGACGAGGAAGATAAGACAGACATTTTAGACGTGTCTTCATTAGAAATTGAAGGAATCAAAACTATTTCAAGAAAATTCTTCGGAGATATTGTAAGAGCAAGAGCTCAGGAAATCTTCGAATTAGTAATGCAGAACGTTGAATCATCAGGTCATGACTATAAGCTTCCAGCAGGAATAGTGATTACAGGAGGGTCTGCACAGATCCCTGGAATTACAGCAATCGCAAAAGACGTTTTTGGCGCACCAGCGAGAGTAGGAACTCCAAGAGGTTTGGATGGATTAGTAGAAGGACTATCATCACCAGCATTTGCTGCATCACAAGGATTGCTTATATACGCTCAAGGCGACGAAGTTGCTAGAGGAGATTCAGGCAAAATGATGGGCGGAACAAGAAGAAAAGTCTCTACAGGGAAATCTGGAGAGGGTATCTTTGGCAAAATCGGAGGTCTCTTTAAAAATATCCTTCCTTAACTATTCCTAAAGAATCAAATCCTCGTGAGACAAATCTCTTTTTCTCGCCTCGCTATCCAGGAATTGCTTTATTAGATTCAAACGTTCTTCAGCATTGATTATTTTCTCAGGAATCAGGTAGTTTAGCCTTAAAAGCACTCTTGTGATTCTTAGTCTTGCGTAACCTTTGTAACGCTGAGGGAAATTCAAGAAGTCTAATGAGTTTAATATCAAAGTCGATACCTCTTCTTCATTTAAACCCCTGATGGCGACATTTTTATAGAATTCTATGCGCATGTAGTAGAAAATAGTTGCAATCTGAGCTTTTTGAATTGGCTCGAAAAGGTCTGTCATAATATCGTTTAAACCACAGGATTATAAGCCCAGGACAGCAATGTGGTAAAGAGTGGGGGCGAAGAAGCGCAGATTTAATAGGATACTGGTTCAGAGCTCTCTAAGCTTGGAGGGCTCTTAAATATGTTCTCTAAATCAGAAATCTTTTTTAGTACTGCTCTAGATACTTCCTCAGGATCAAAGCCGTGCTTATTGAAAATTGAAAGCAAGCCCATATGTATTCTCTTGTAAGGTGATTCGGCCTCAGGATTCCTAAGATGCATTTCAAACGATTTAAAATAAGCGAGTGCTTCCTCTATATCTGTATTTAATTCCATGCTAATAATAAAGGCGTTGAGAATACTGTCCAGAGAAGTCGGTGGTGTTATTTGTGATTGAAGCTCGGTAAAATCTATTTCTGGTTTGCCTAGATCGTTAAAGCCTGGGGTTTTATTTGAGTTCATGAGAAAATTTTACTACAAACGAGTTTTAATTCAAATTCTCGATTCGATTTTCAAAGTTTGTACTAATTTTGTAAACAGTTTCGTAAATAGGTAGTTTTTTATTAGTAGGAAAGTCAAATTGTGAACAATTTATTTACTCTATATATACCTTTTTAAGTCAAATCTATTGCAATTTCTGATTTTCTCTTATAGACTATAGCTGTTAAATGTAAATTTTAAAGATGAAATTATGTTAGTAAAACCTCAAGCGTCGTTGAATGCAAAGATTAAAGTAGTTGGAGTAGGTGGTGGAGGCGGAAACGCGCTAAACACTATGATAACTGAGTACAATATCCCCGACGTAGAATTTATCGCAGTCAACACAGATGCACAAGCTTTACTCAATTCTAAAGCTGACCTTAAATTAAGAATAGGAGAACAAATAACTCGAGGATTAGGTTCTGGAGGTAATCCTGTTATTGGACGGAAGGCAGCAGAAGAAAGTGTAGATCAGATTCATGAGCATTTGGCTGGAGCAGACATGGTTTTTATTACAGCTGGAATGGGAGGAGGAACAGGAACAGGTGCTGCACCTATTGTAGCAGGAATTGCTAAGAACCTTGGAGCTTTAACTGTTGGAGTTGTAACAAAGCCTTTCTTCTTTGAAATGAAGAAAAGAATGGATTCTGCAATCAAAGGAATTGAAGAACTGAGAGACAAAGTCGATACATTGATTGTTGTTCCTAACCAAAGATTATTAGAAACTTTAGACAAGAATGTAAGCTTTTATGAGGCGATGAAAAGTGCAGATGATGTACTTGCTCAGGCTGTAAGAAGTATTGCAAACTTAATTACTCAAACAGGTTTAATCAACGTTGACTTTGCAGATGTTAAGTCCGTAATGGCAGATGGAGGAAGTGCGTTAATGGGTATTGGAATTGCACAAGGAGAGAATAGAGCAGCAGAAGCAGCAAAACACGCTATCGAAAGTCCACTTCTAGAAGTTTCAATTGACGGAGCAAAAGGCGTTCTTTTTAACGTAATTGGAGGAAAGGACATGGGAATGATGGAAATTAGTCAGGCTGCAGAAATTGTAAAAGAAAAAATTGCAGCAGACGCAACATTCATCTTCGGAGCAAATATTGATCCTTCATATGAAGACAAGATTGAAGTTACAGTATTAGCAACAGGTTTTGATATCGACTACATTACAGGAGAATTTACATCTCCAGGCTTAACAAGATCTGTTGAAACAACACTAGATCCTTCTAAAGTTGGATTAGGATTAAAGAAAGAACCAGCTAGAACACAACCGGGATCTCAAGACGACGATGAGATTGAATCAATGCCAAGTTTCTTAAGAAGAAAATAAGGCATGCTACGGCATGCAAGATCAAAGATTCAAGATACAAAATGTAGTTCACTCCTGCGAAAGCGGGAGTTTATTTTGGACGAAGTGCGTGTTGCGGTGGGCCTTTAGTTCAGATTAGGAGCTTGATATTCGATCTAGTTCTTCGATCTTAATTTGAATCTTGAATCTTCGTGCCTTTGAACCTTCCAGCCGAAGGCTGGCTAGACTTCTCTAGCTATAGCAACGTATCTTTGAGAATTGTTTCCTGCAGGGTAGCAAGTGAAAAGCGTAAGTGTTCTTTTTCCTTGAGTGCCAGTGATAATGGAAGTATCTGTAGGATTTACAATCTTACTTTTAAACATCTTGTAGTTAAAAGTCTGGCCATCAATATCAATTTGAATACTATCGCCAACTTTCAACTCTGGAAGGAAAGTAAAAGCAACGTAAGGATCTGTTCTTTGAGGATTGTAGAGTGGAGCAGCGCTGTGTCCATAAACTACAATATTGTTCTTCACGTTAGAGATGGGTAATCCAGTTCCTTGGAAGTGGGCCAGCTGAGTTTGTAAAACTTGGTTGTAAACAGATTCTGTCGTACTTTCAACATTGGATTGAACAGGCAATCGGTTAATTCCTAACGAAGGGATAGTAATATAGAAAGTTCCATTGTAATTTTTGCTCACTGTATCATCCTGTAAAACATGCTGGTCTAATGCATTTTGGATTAAATCAGATAATCCCGAAGGATTTGAAACAAATTCGTTGTTAACGATGTATGAATCAGAGACAGGAGTAATGTTGCCTTGGTTTAAATAACCGTAATTTACTTCAACAATCTGCTTAATTTCAGGAAAAAACTGCTGATAAATGAAGTAAACACCTGCTAAAACTAAGATTCCGGGGATTAAAATTCCTGTGAGGGCGGAAAATGAAGTAATCTCTTTGAGAGAATTGTATCCAGATGTTAAAATACTACCTAATGTAAATGAATTCTTTTTATTGTAAGCATTAGGACTATTGCTGTGTAGCCTATAGTTAATTTCGTCAAGAGCTGAATAGCCGACGGAAGCCGTATTTTTTCGGTAGGTATACAAGTTCATAGTTAAAAGTGCTACAACCATCATATTTGTTATTGCGTATAAATGTCAATATCCTCAGAAGCTAAAGAAAAAGTAAAGTTGCTGCTGACTCTTGGAAAGAAACAGGGATATCTCACATATGACGACATTCTGGAGCAATTCAGCGACATAGAAGATAATCTTCAACTATTGGATTACATTGTTACAACTCTACAAGAAGACGAAATCGAGATCATTGAGCCAAACGAGGCTGATTCTTTTGGACTTCCAGTTCCAGGAGCTGCTTCTAAAATGACTTTTGAAGAGAAAATTAGAATCTTAAAGCAAATTAAATCTCATGTGAGTACGGACCCAATTAGGGCTTATTTACATGAAATCGGTAAGATTCCACTATTGAGTGCAGAAGAAGAAGTTATTCTTGCTAAGAGAATGGAAGAGTCTGATAAAGACTTGTGGATTGTAATTAAGAAATTAAGCGATGAAGCTGTAGATCCTGCTTACGAAAAAGCATACAAATTAATTAAAGCTAATAACTACAAGAACTCAACAGTTGTTGCAGCAAAAAGAAGAATCGCAGAAAAAGATAAGAAGTATCAGACTAAAACAATAGCAACAGGTTTAGAAGCAGAAACGCTACTAACTACTGCAAACTTAAGACTGGTTGTGTCTATCGCAAAGAACTACCTAAAAAGAGGCCTTGACCTGCTTGATTTGATTCAAGAAGGAAACCTTGGACTGATGAAGGCTGTTGATAAATTTGAGTACCGAAAGGGTTTTAAATTCTCAACGTACGCAACTTGGTGGATTAGACAGGCAATTACTAGAGCTATTGCCGATCAAGCAAGAACAATCAGAGTTCCTGTTCACATGATCGAGACAATTAATAAGCTAAGTAAAGTTTCTGCTCAGCTAGCGTCTAAATTAGGAAGAAAGCCATCGACGCAAGAAATTGCTGATGAAATGCAACTTACTGTTGATAAAGTTAATGAGATCATTAAGATTGCTCAGAAACCACAGTCATTGGAAGCACCAATCAGTGATGATCCAGAGAGTAGCAGTTTGGCTGAAATTATTCCCGATGATTTCACAGCTTCGCCACAAGAAATGTCTACTTGGTCTTATCTAAAGAAACAGATCAACGATATTCTTTCTACTTTGTCAGACAGAGAGAGAAAAGTATTGGAATTAAGATTCGGGTTAAGAGACGGCGTAGCAAGGACTTTAGAAGAAGTTGGACACGAATTCAACGTTACTAGAGAAAGAATTAGACAAATCGAAGCTAAGGCTCTAAGAAGAATGAAGAGCGATGAGATTGCTCAGGCTCTTAAGGATTATCTAAACTAAAAGTCAGAAGTTCGAAAGAACACCCCTGATTGCGCAAGCAATCTTCCCCTCTAAATGAGATCCCGCATCAAGTGCGGGATGGGGGGATGTCACGAGAGTGACAGGGGTGTTCTTTTTGGTATAAACTGTCTTTAGTTTATTTTTGATCTTCCGCCAGAGGCGGAGCGCCTTTGGCGATTGATCTTTTATTTTTAACCTTTATTCGATTATGGCAAAAAGTAAGAAACGATTTATTCCATGGATA
>CAZYSE010000002.1:0-4965 GCA_964650085.1 uncultured Candidatus Saccharibacteria bacterium
TTAGTGTAGTAAAGTTTGTCAAAATTCCCAACAGAATTGCAATATTAGAAACCAGAGCAATAACCGGGAGATTCTTTTTGATACGGCTTCCAACATTGAATAAATTTATAAAGTAAAAAGCCATTACGAATAGAATCGTAGATAAACCAGATACTGTACGCACTCCTACTAAGCCAAATGTATTTGCTGAAGTTCCTGGAGATGTAATTACTGATGGAGTTATTACAAGTAAAGCGTAAATTAAAACATTTAAAAAGCCCTTAGGATCAATTAAAAGCGATCTTCCCTTATAAAGTAATAATCCGATAAAAACTCCAACTGTAAGTAAAACAGCTGTTGAATAAATGCCGAACGCAAGTTCCTCATTGTAAACTGATGCAGAAGTTAAGAACATCAATGGCATTAAAAACAGCAAGGCAGACATCAATAACCTTCCTAAACCGAAAAAGGATTTTAATAAATTAATTTTTTCGATTCTAATTATCTTGTCATTGAATTTTAATTGTATTGCCTGCATAAAAAATTTTTAAAGTTAACTATTGATTCCTTGAAGGATGTTACCAAATACTCCCCCAGAAATCACGACTATTGCTAAGATTACAAAAAGTGCAAGGTGGAAATGGCTCAAACTCCTTCCTTGGCTCACAATATTTGTTTTATAAATTAAGAACAGATCCCCCACAAATATCATAATTACTAATACTACGAATATGAGATTAATATTACTTTTTAAATCTAAAGAAATTCCAGAGGTACGCAGATCATCAATATTTTGACTCTCGTATCTTAACTCTATAGTAGCAGGGGCTACGATAGTGTTTGCATCATCCGAAGAAAAAACCAAAGTATTAGCCCCTAAGACTAGCTCATTTAAATTGATAGAAAATTGCGAATCAACTATTCTATAATCTGTTCGTACTCCATTTAGATCAACTGTAAAACTTGCATCGGTTGTGCTTATTCCCTCTATAGTCACAGGTAGCGAAGTGACGACCTCTCCACTAATAGGGTTTACAATATTTATTCTGTTGGAATCTAAAACGGCATTGCTTTTTGGAGTAGCAAAATGTGCAACTATAATTGTGTTGTTTTCTCTACCTTGGTACCTACCTGTTATTACTCCAAAGCCGACTTCAGTAAATTCCGGTCTTAATACATTATCTTTATGGGTTTTGCTATTCATCCACGCAGTCATTGCTGTATCAGCATTTAAAAAACCTTCTGCAAGATTTTCTCCCGCAAAAACATAGTCATAGCCCGAATCTTTAAAGAAATCCCATGGGGACTTTCCTTCAGGACAAAAGTGGTCCCAACAATCAGCTTCCATCATTGCTAATGCTTTGCTTTCGGCAGATAGAGTTAGAGATTCGTTAAGTTTTAGTGAACCGAGGCCTTGTTGAATTCGTTGCTGGTTATGGTTTTGCAAAAGCTGTTCAGCTGAAAGTCCGCTATTATTTGCTTGTACCGGAATGAATATATTAAATCCAAAGATAAAAACTGTTACGAGAAGGAGAATTCCTCTTCTAAATTTGTTATGATTCTCAACGAGATCGTGTGAATGTATCATTTTCGTAAAAGATTTATGATATATTAATCTTATTCAGTATATTATCTACATGAAATTTAGTAAACGATTTTTGACAATAGCGCTTTACTCTCTGGGAGTAACTGGTTCCATATATATTTCAATCACTAGACTGGTAAGAGAAGGTAACTCTTCTGTATTCGTGATATTTTCTTTATTGGCTTTATTCATTTTTGTTTCTGAGGTTCTAATAGACTATGTATATAAGAATAAGCGTGTTGAGATAAACTTCGATGTAAACGACGAGGTAAACGAAGCTAGTGAAATATTGAATAAATTACTTCTACCTTTGCTTCTCTTTATTTCTGTGTTTGGTTACACATATTTCAACTTCTCTGGCAGGTTCGTTTTAATTATCTATGGAATTATTTACTTCGCTTTCCTGTTGTTATTTCTTAATATCAAAGCCTTTTTTGAATTAGACGTAAAAACTGAACGCAGCACCAACATTGTTTACGACTTAATAAAATTCATAATCTTCTATTGCTTTGTAGATACAATTATTAACATGGTTAATGCTGGATCTATTTCACATATAGTTTATGTAATACTTTATCTTGCTCTCTTTGTAATACTGAGTTACTTGTTCTTGATTAGATACGTAAAAGATTTTGCTGTTATAAAAAGATATTTGTGGATTCAAGTATTAGCAGCTGTTGTTTCGTTACTGATTATTTTCTTGATAGGCAACTATTCTCCGATTCTTCTCTCGTTGTCTTCATTTTTTGTTTTCTACTCATCACTAGCGATTATTCACCATATAGTAGATAATACTTTGTCAAAATGGGTTTTATTTGAATATATCTTGGTGCTAATTATGGCGCTAAGCGTATTAATAGGAATCGGCTAAGCGGCTTGATTTACAGTCCTCACATTTTTTGGAGATTAGTTATTGGTAATTGGAAATTGAATCCCTTGTTCTGATATAATCCATACAAGCTATTCGGGGATCGTCTAGTGGTAGGACTACAGTTTCTGGAACTGTCGACTGGGGTTCGAATCCCTGTCCCCGAAGTAAATGAAATTCCAAATCCCAAAACCCAATATCTAAAGGATTATTCAACATATTTTGGAGATTAGTTATTGATAATTGGAGTTTATTCTTTATCTGAATCTCTGTATCTTTATCGTTGCTTTTTCCCCTCCCTGACTGATTTTGACCAGAATAGCCACACTTACTAGGGAAATAACCGTACTACTTCCTCCGTACGAAATGAATGGTAGGGTTATACCACCAAATGGTATCACTGCGAGATTTGCGGCAATATTCAGAAATGCCTGCGAGGCGATACCAGTCGTTAGCCCAGTAGCAATAATATTATCAAACTTACTATTTGTATTTTTAGCTATCCCGTAACCTTGGGAGATAAACACCATAAACATTACTAGAACACTTATCGAACCAACCAACCCAAACTCTTCTCCTACAATTGCAAATATTGAATCGGTATACGCAGCCTCCTGCAAAAAGAACAGCTTCTGTCTAGATTCTCCGTATCCTAATCCAAAAATACCACCTGAGCCAATACCCACTAATCCGTTCCAAACTTGAAAACTTTCATCGGCCTTCGCGTCCGCTGAAGGCTCGCCTTCGATTAAAATCTGTACAAATGACTCTACCCTAGCTCTTCTGTATTCAACACCCACCAAGGCGAATATACTCGCAAATAACCCTAATAAAGTCACAACAACAATAGCAGTTTTTTGATATTTTTTATCAACTCCAACATAATATGCCGCAATAAAACCTACAAAAATGATAACTATTGTATCAAAGTCTTTCTGCAGCAGAATAAGCATTGATCCAAAAACTACTACTACTACCGGAAAAAGCAGGTAGATGAAGTTAAGAAGCTTATACGTGTATTCTCTATCTCTATAATTCTTTAGAAATTGTTCAATTCTCTTTTGTGTACTTGAACTCATTGTAAGCCAAGCACCTGTAAAAATTATGATTCCAAATTTGAATAATTCACTAGGCTGAAGGTCAAATAGAACAAGGTCAATCCAACGAGTTGCCCCATTTAGAGTATTAACAAAGGGCATGTCTATATTGAACAGGGCTTTCGGTATTGTGTAGATAATCAGTACAACGGATGCGATAGTTATAAAGTATCCAAGAGTCCTCAAACCTTCGTACTTAATTCTGAAAAAGTAGTACCCTACTAACGAACCAACGATTATCCAGACAGCCTGCCTTTTAAAGTAATAGAACACATCACCGTCTCTGTAAACGTATGCAAGCGAAGAACTTGCACTGTAGATCATTAGTAGTCCGAAAACTAACAAAATGGCCACTACAATTATCAGTCCGAGGTAGCTCCGATTTTTTTCTTTTGAGGCGTAAACATCCATAAAAACATTGTACAATATACACCTAATTGACTGATATTACTGTATAATTTTGTATATTACTTAAAATTATGAAGCGATTTTTTAACATTCTAATAATTATACTCGGAATAGCTGCTTTTTCAGGATTTACAATATTTATTTTGCTATATGCACAAGGTAAAACTTTCGATTCCACAACGGGATTCACAGAAACCGGAATAATCAGAATTAATTCAAACCCTAAAGATGTTGATGTCTACATTAATGGTGAAAAAAGAAATATGGTCGAAAGTAAAGTCGACAACCTAAAATCCGGTAAAGCAATGGTGACCTTGAGAAAAGATGGATATTACGATTGGAGCAAAGAAGTACTTGTAGAAGCCGGTATCCTAAAAGATGTTTTCGCTCAAATGATCCCCACAACAATTGAACTTACTGAAGTAACGAATGAAGAGATTATTCACTTTCTTCCATCAAATATTAACGATTTCATATACTACATTAGCCAAGAGACTACAGTAACTGAGCTTAAAAAAATAAAAGTAAGAAGAGACTTTTTAGACTTTGCTCAACCAACCCCAACGCTTGTAAGAACATTATCCTCTTTGGAACTTGAGTTGTTGACCACTAGCCAAATTGTTTCAGTCTCACCTAATAATGCGTTAATGGTATTCTCGGTTAATGCTGGTAACTTAACTGGCTTGATTAACCTTGATAATGGAGAAATTTCTTATTTATCGGATTTACCTACAAAACTAAACAATTCCTTAAGCTGGTTTTCTAACTCGAGTTCGCTTCTTATAACATCTACAAACAATCTATCTTACGAATACAATTTAAATACTAAAATTTCTACAATTGTAGCGTTTGAACCAACTGGCATTTATAGATCAGCAAACTTTGTACTTATAAAGAATGAAGGAGTTACTGCATACGAAAATCAAAAAGTTACCGCACTTACAACATCAACTGCCATAAACACAGCCCTGGGAACAAGCTCCAACATTATTCCTAGCCAAATAACAAATAGAGTTTTAGCTTCGCAG
>CAZYSE010000002.1:4975-44669 GCA_964650085.1 uncultured Candidatus Saccharibacteria bacterium
TTCAAAAACATATTACACTATTCGATCTCAATCGAAATCTATCATTGCAATCTAAGTTAAGCGGTGATGTAATCTATTCTTCACCGGAAGCAACTCATCATATTGTTTCGAATTCTGATGGCATATTTGCAATTGGGTTTGAATATTCTATAGCTACAAGTGAATACAAACTTATTGAAGGCTCGTTACTAAAAGACCAAGTTCTTAAACCGGAAGATATTGTAAGCTATGAGTTTTACAACAATAGTAAAAATATTCTTTACACAGCAAAAACAAATATTTTTACATCTGATGTAGATGGTGGTAACTTTAGAGAGATTTCTATTCCAGAAGGATATAACGTATTGGAAGCGAACATTACTACAGACAATCAGTTCATATACACAATTCTAAGAGATGAGGCCACTGGAGCTATTGAGATTTACAAGATCAGTATTGTGTTGAAATAACACCCTGCTCCGCTAACGCGGAGCTTTCCCCTCTTATCCTTCGAGTGCCTAAGGATGACACGGTGAGGCAATTGGGAGAATTACCTGCGAAAGCCGGTATCTGCTTCCTATTGTTATAACTGATGAGTACTAAAAAGAAAGATCCCGATTTTCATCGGGAATTCTTTACTTTTGAATTTTGGTATTGGATATTAGATCTTCTTGCTTTAGCAAGTATCACATCATGAATTGTTTTTCGTCTTCGATGTCTCTAAGGTCGGTAACTCTTTTAGTCGCGTAGAAATTGTTCTTGTTATATCCCTCTTCTACTTTCTTTACAATACTCTGCAACTCTTCAACTGTGACTGCAGTATAAAGTTTGTCTTTTTCGTCTTCATTTAATAAAGCCTCTAGTGAAGGAAGCTTTTCTTTCCAAGCAGGTCCGAAAAGAATCACTGGTTTATGTTTTCCATAGTACATTTTTTGCATTGCTAATAGGAAAACGATGTCTGTTAAGTTAACAAGACCTTGTGATTCAACCACAATGAAAAGTTCTGCACTTGTGTAAAGATATCTTAATCGCTCTACAATATTTGAAAACAAAGTTTCTGTATAGTTCTTTAAGTCTGGAATATCTCCGTTTGGTTCATCAGAGTAGGCAGAGAAATACGGTCTAAGATAAGCACCGTTGATTTCTAAATTAGATGCATCTTTTAGTTCTTCCATAACAACACTTCCATAACCTCTAGAAGAGTCTAGGAATATTCTGGCTGTGTTTGCTTTTAAGCTTCCTACCAATTGTCTCAACAATGTTTTGTACGAATCGCTCTCTAATCCAGAGTTTAGACCAATTAACGCAATATCTTTAAAGTATTTCAGTTCCATGTTTGCAGCTGCTGGTAAGTTTTCGACTTTTTGAGATTCTTCAGTTTTTAATGGCTCAACTTTCAGAGTCTCTGTTGGAACTGTTTTAGCTTCCATTACTTTAGGTTCAACAGGCTTTACAGCTGGTTTAGCCGACTCTACTTTAGATTCAGGAGCCTTTGCCACCATTTCATCAAGCCAACTTAAGTCTATACTTTCTTGCTTGATATCAGGTGCGGTAACCTTTGCTTCCACTTTAGGAGTTTCTGCAATTGGTTGTGATACATCAGGCACTGTAGGTGTCGATTGTACTGGCGCTGGTTTTGTTTCTAAAGCAGACCAATCTATTTGAGGTTGAACCGCAGGCTTTGGTGCTTCGACTACTGGTTCAGGTTTATTGAAATTTGATACTGTATCTGCAACACTTGGTGATGGATAAAAGCTACTTAGATCTACTTCTTGAGTAGCAGGCCTCGAGTCCAATGACTGTGGGTTGTTATTAAACACCAAAGTATCCATTGGAGGATTAAAATCGTCATATTTGGGTGCGGCATTTTCTGTGTCTGATGCAACTTGTGTAGTTAATGACATGTTCTGCGCAGGCTGTTGATTCATTAATATATTCTCAGGGGGTGTTGTTAGTGGATTTGTAGCTGGCTGTACTGGATTAGGTGTATTCGAAAAGTTTACACTAGATAATTCGGCGTTAAAATCGAGTTCTTTATCTTCCAAATCTAATGAGTCCACTTTTTGTTGTGAATTCTCTGGTGTTGTCAGCTTCATTCCGCCATCTAGTACCGCGGTTTGAGCAGCAGCTGGTTGCAATGTATTAGGTAGATTTGTAGGTTGAAATTGGTTTGGGTCAGATCCAAACACAGGTGCAACTGGTTCTTGTGAAGGCGTTGCTTGTACTGCTGGTCCTCCATAGTTTGGTGTAAGTGGAGCTCCGGCTGATGGCAATGGATAAGATACGGATGAGTTTCCAAAAAAACTTCCGTAACTCGCCTGGACATCATTTTGATCGTCATCAGTTTGAGTCTGATAACCTGTAGTTGCTTGTTGAGTGTTGTTATTCTGTGTATTTTTCTTTAGAAAATCTAATACTCCCATAGAAATTTAGTTAACTTAGTTACTACATATAAAATACAGTAAAACCGATGTGACTACAAGAAAAATACTTGTAAAGATTCAAGGAAGAAGGTGAAAGGTACAGTGCTGAATCTTTGAGCTTATGTGAGAGGATCGTTATCAAGTTCAATCTCGAATTCGCCGTTAACTACAGATTCTAGATGCTCGAGCATATCTTCAAAATCTTGTCCTTCGACTCCATGAAGGCCTGCACCATCCTTAAGATTGTCAAAATCAGAGAAAAGACAGTTAACGCAGTGAAATTCGTAATCTTCGGTTAGCACATCTACCAATTGTGGGTAGGTATCTATCAGTTCAGATATTTGAATGTGTGGATCTATTTTTATTTTTTTACTTTTTTCCATGCTTCAGTAATTTTGTCATTCATTTCATCAGGTTGCAATGTTGATACTGCGCCAATGTTAACTTTGCTCCAATCGTAAGATTCTTTTATTTTCTGAATAATTTCAGAGAACTCGATACCTTTTACAAGATCAATGTACTCTTCAAGTTGATAGCTTTGGCCGTGCAATTCTTGTTCTCTGTCTTGCTTAATTATCCAATTTAAAACCTGTTCTGGATTGTCATATCGCATTTCTTCAGTATCGATAACTCTCTTTAAAATCATTTTGAATATTTCTTCTCCTTCACCTTTCTCCTTTATTCTTTCAATTCCTGAATAAGCCTCCTCCAGTACAGTCTGAAGATTATCTGGGGCGAAAGAAGTTTCGATATAATTCATAGATCTACTGAACAATCCCAAGTTATCTGCATAGACTCCATAAACCATTCCAAGCTCCTCTCGAAGTCTGCGCCACAAAATAGACTTCTGAAACTGCGGGTTAGCTACAACATAATTAGCAAATTTAGAAATTAATCTATCTCTGAACGAATGATCTTTGAGAGTTAATCCTGGGAAGCTTAAAGTTAGATAAAGCTGATCAACGTCACCTTTATACTTAGAATCCACTGAAAACTCCGTGTATTCTGGGAACTTCGATTCGTATTCGTGAATAGCAGCAGTAGATTTTGTTAAGCCAGAAAAATGTTTTTCTAGGGATTTTTTTAAATCGTCGAGTTCAAAATTTCCAACTATAAAGATCTCGATGTTGTCTGTAGTGTAGTTTCTTTCGTAAAAACTGCGTAAATCTTCACGAGTATACTTTTTTAGATTTTCTTCTGTTCCAATAATTTGTCTGCTAAATGAAGTATTTTTCTCAGCAAATCTAGATTCTAAAAGAACTTCGATCACTTTTGTATCAACTGAGTCTGCATCTCTTTTTAGCTCGTCAAGTATGATTCCTCTTTCTTTTTCTACATCTTCTTTCGTATGTAGTGGGTGAACCACAAGCTGGCTATAGTATTTAATGGCATCATCTAAATATCTGTATGGATAAACTCCGTGAAATGAGGTTACATCAAATGTTGTGTAAGCGTTACCACTTCCGCTAATGGAATTAGAAAAGTCGTCAACCTCTTCCCATGTTTTAAACTCCTTTGTGCCGTCAAAAGCTAAATGTTCAAGAAAATGAGAAATACCAGTGTTTTTTTCATCTTCGTCTAGTGAACCAATTTTAACTGTAACGTTTATACTTACAGAGTGGATATCCGTAACGCGATAACAGATACACTTAATACCGTTACTAAGATAGAATTTATGGCTTTGACCCTTCATATAATGTTCCTAATCGGTGATATTATAACACCAGGCGACGAAGCTAGAAGTTCGAAATTAGAAGATAGAAAATACGAAGAGGCGAAGATACTAAGATACGAGAACAAAGATGTCAGGGATTAGCTTAACTTGAACATTACCTTAATAAACCGTAATATGGTTGTATGATAGATATTAATAAGCTCAAAAGTGCAAAATTGTTCCGCTGGACTAGAGATTACTTGTTTGAAGTTGTAGCTAAGATTGTATTGGATGACCCTATTCTGCTATCGGGTTTTAAAGAAATTGATAGGGCTGACTTTGTCCCGGAAAAGCTAAGAGATTCGGCATATTCAGATACGGAAATCGAAGTGGCTTATGGCGAAAAACTCACAAGTCCAGTAATTCTTGCAGATATGCTTGCCCAACTAAAACCAGTTCCAGGTGGAGTTTATCTAGATATTGGTACAGGAACGGGTTATGCAGCTGCACTATTAGCCTACTGTGCTACAGATTCTGGTAAGGTTTACAGTATGGAAAGAGTCCAATGGCTTTGGGAAGCAGCAAGAGCAAGTATCAAAAAGTATAAGTTTAACAATATTGAGGTAGTTTATAGAGATGGTCTTGAAGGCCTACCACTAAAAGCTCCATTTGATGGGATTCATGTTTCATTTATAATAGAACCTAGTACTGTAGATAAGCTAAAGACGCAATTGAAGCAAGCCAATGGTAGGATGGTTTTCCCCGACACGAATAATAATATTGTTGTTTTAGAGAGAAATGGCGACAACTACACACAAGAAATTGTAAGAGGTCATGTTTTTCAGAGTGGGAAAATTGGTTTAGCTTAATTAATCTTTGAAAGTTTTCCTTCGCCAACTAAATAAACTGCAGGTAGTGTAATGTCGTATTTAGATAGAGTTTCTTCTGCTAATTGTTCAGCCTTAATCTTGTATCCTTTTATAGATCTTAGTGTCGTTTCGCTTTGTAACTTAGAGTCGCACCAACCGCACCAATTAGTTTCTACCACCAACACGCTCAGATCTTGTGAGCTGATAAGGGATTCAATCTCGGAAACTTGCTCAACAGCATCGTTGGAGTACACATCTACTTTCAAGTATCCCCCTAATGTAAGGGCTCCTAAAACTAAAACTGTGACTAAAATGTATTTCTTCATATTCGCGATATAAAGAATATCAACAAATAGAAGTTATGTAAAGTCTTTCCTGCAATCGTATTGTATAATCGGGTATGTTAGATTTTAATAAAACCATTACCCTACTTGGCGGACAGGCTTTTAACTGGAAGCAGGTAGCAAACAAATATATTGGGTTTACCTCAACTTCAATTTTGGTATTATCTGAGCGTTTAGAGGTATTCGGAGACCAATTTTTTGAATTTAATAACTACTTCGGCTACAAAGCAAATCTCAATTTCCCTCAAGATGAGAATATTATTCAGGCAATTAGAGAGTATGGTGACTTACGAATATTAAATCAAGATTTTGAACAAACCTTATTAAGTTTCATACTAACTTCACACAAAAATATTAAGGCTGTTAGAAAGTTAATTGGCGACATTTCAGAGAAATACGGTACTACTATTAAAACACCTTATGGTGATTTTAAAACATTTCCAACTGCCGAAGCTTTATCTAGCGCTAGCGAGGAAGATTTAAGAAAACTTGGTTGCGGTTTTCGTGCTCGCTATCTACTTTTAGCGGCGCAAAAGCTGGCTTCAGAAAGGGATGTTTACAAAAAGTTTCTTACAAGACAAGAATGGGAAGAATATTTGATTCAATTTGTTGGAGTTGGCGAAAAAATTCGAGACTGTGTTCTTGTGTTTGGACTTGGTTTTAAGGATATTACCCCTCTAGATATCTGGGGAAAACGAGTTCTTGTTCAATACTATGGTGTCGATCCAAAACTGAGTTATAATGAAATGAGAATGAAATTTACAGAAATGTTTGGCGAGAACACAGCAATTGTGGGCCAATACCTATTTGAATACATAAGGGACGAAGCTCGAAGCTTTAAGTAAGAAGATCGAAAAACGAAAACGTAGTCAAACTACTACTCAAAATATTACCTGCTGAGAAAACTATGAACAAAGTTGTTGAGGTCAAAAACTTTAGTAAATCTTTTGGGAATGTAAAAGCTGTATCGAATTTGAGCTTTGATGTTTTAGAAGGAGAAACTTTCGCATTCCTGGGTGCGAACGGTTCTGGTAAAACTACAACTATTAGAAGCCTTTTGGGGATATACTCCTCAGATGAAGGTGAATTAAAAGTGTTTGGTGCCCCATTCAGTACCGAAAAGACTAACTTAATTGGGTATTTACCTGAAGAAAGAGGTCTTTACCTAAACTCCACCGTAGAAGAAGTCATTTCGTATTTTGCAGAACTTAAGGGCGTTTCTAAGGCAGATAGCAGTGTTTGGTTAAAAAATTACTTAGAAAGAGTAGAAATTCCAGATAAGGCAAAGACTAAAATTAAAAAACTGTCATCCGGACAGCAACAGAAAGTTCAGTTAGGAGTTACTCTTGTGAACAATCCTAAACTTCTGATTTTGGACGAACCTACAAAAGGTTTGGACCCTGTAAACAGAAGTATCTTCATGAACCTTTTCAAAGAAATGAATGCTAAGGGAACAACAATTATTTTTAGTACCCATCAGTTAGACGAAGTAGAAAGCATTGCAAATAGAGTTTTGATAATCAAACAAGGAAAAGAAAAAGTGTCGGGTACAATTTCAGAAATAAAAAAACAGTTTGCTGAAGATACATATCAGGTAAAGCTAGAAGATAGAAGCTTGAAGTTCGAAAGTGCGGAAATCATAACCGTTGTTTCGGAAAATAAAGGCAACTACTTTATAAAGCTGAATGCAAATAAAACGTTCGAAGATTTGTTGAAGTATTTTTTGGAGAATAAAATTTTTCCTATTGAAATAAATAAGGACAAAATGACTTTGAATGAAATTTTTATAAAAGTTAACACCGAAAATGAATAAGCTACTTATAGTTGCAAAAAGAGAGTTTACAAAAGTTATAAAAACTAAGACTTTTTGGTTGTCGACACTTTTCTTCCCTATATTTATCGTTTTGGTAAGTGTAGTTTCCACTCTTTCTGCAAGTGAGTCGGAAAAACTGATTGAACGGTTACGTAGCGATGAAACTAAAATTCTAATTCAAGATGATTCTGGACTAGTTAATAAGCAATTATTTGAGAATTATTATTCGTTCACAAATAAAAAAGAAGAGGCTGTAGATAAAGTAAAAAACGCTGAGTTCGACGCATACATTTATATCCCACGAGACCCGCTTACTTCCCAGAGTGAAGTTTACATTCAAGATAAAGGGCTGTTAGCCAATGGTAGATTTAATTCAGAAGCAAGTGAGTTATTAAAGCAAAGTGTGTTATCACATCTAGATAGCTCGTTAATAGCGATTGTAAATACTCCAAAAGAATCTACTGTAACAGTTTTTAAGGACGGAGAAGTTGTTGATTCTTCCTTCTCACGTTTCGTTGTACCGATAGTCTCTGTGGCTATTTACTTTATTCTAACAATGCTCGCTACCAATTATTTATTGATGAGTGTTTCGGAAGAAAAAGAAAATCGAGTCATTGAAGTTGTACTTTCTACAGTAACTCCAAGGCAACTAATCTGGGGAAAGATTCTTGGTCAGGTTCTAGTAATCATTACTCAACTAATTGTACTGCTTACACTTTGTATGTTTGCCATTGCCGGGCTATCAACATTTTCTACCTTACAAATTGATTTATCGAGCATTAATGTATCAATTCCACAGATTTTAGTTTCCGTTGTGATAGTTATTTTAAGTTTCCTATTCATCGCTGCTACTATGGTTGGAGTCGGTGCTAGTACACCTACCTACAAAGAAGCACAGAACTTTTCTGCAATATTCATAATGATTTCAATATTTCCGGTCTACTTCTTTACAATTATTCTTGCAGAACCGGCTGGACAATTAGCCCAAATATTAAGCTATGTTCCGTTTACTTCGGGATTTATTCTTGTTTTTAGAAACGCTCTAGATGCTATTTCCCCAATAGAATTGATTTCAGGCATTTTAGCTTTGGCGCTGTATGCTTATTTAGCGTTTATTCTTGCGTACAAACTGTTCGAGAAGGGATCAATGGAATACGGAAAACGGTTGGGATTAAAGGACTTAAGATCGAAATAAGTTTTAGATATTGGGACTTGGAAATTGAAATTTCTGATTTTAGATGTCTTTCGCTTCGTCTCGATCTCTTTTCTTAAGTTCTGCTGCTGTATATAACTCTTCTGGATCTTTTACGTAACTTAAAAATAGCTTTCCATCTAAATGATCAATTTCGTGCTGAAATACATGAGACTGGTAACCTCTTACTTTAACTTTCTTTTTCTTGCCGTTTACATCGAAGTATTCAACCTCTACTTCCATTGGTCTTTCAACTTTTCCGAATAAATCTCCCTGCTTGATACTTAGGCAACCTTCCCACTCCACAGACTTTTCTTCTGATTTGTAAGTGATTTTTGGATTAATAACAACTTCCCAAATCATTTCTTTTGGTTTTGACTCTTCTAGATCGAATCGTCTTAGAACAGTAATTCTTTTGTCATAACCTATTTGTGGTGCGGCTAATCCAGCTGCGTGGTCAATTTTGCTTTCAATAGTTTCAAATAGCTCTTGAATTATCTCGGTAACTTCCGAGGACATAGGGTCTTTTATATCTTGAGTAGGAGTCTCCAAAATTGGATCGCCCATTTGTATTATTTGCTTCATTTTACTCTCTGCTTACCAGTATGAATGTTAGTACAGACGTGATTATACTAAATACTAGTAGAGAAATGGTAGGGTCTGCGAACTCAATTGGTTGAATAGAGCTTAGACCTAAATTAATAGAAGCATCTGTGAACACCAAAAGTCTTAATACGTAAGCGCATACCAGGGAAAACAGTAGAGATAGCCCGAAAGTAGCAACAAATATTAGTACATTTGTGACTGGTAGTTTGAAAAATTTGATAATATTTCGTCCGAAAGCCACGGTTATTCCGTAAATAAGCCCAACTAAAATTCTATCTAAGAGTCCAGAAGAAGTGTTTAATCTGACAGCACCCTCTAAAAGCGTGACTACAAAGAAAAATATTAGTGTATTTACAAGAATGTCGTTTAGTTTCTTCATAAGATTATTATGATTAAAGTGAAAAGAAAAATCAAGGGGAACTATTTAGTAGAATCAACTCTCACCCAAGTTTTACTGAATGACTTTTTTAAAACCTTTCTCTCCCAGAAAATAGTTATCCACAACCACAATCTCATTGGATAAAGTATTAGAGACCAGAAAAATTCTTTAACATTAGTTGCATATTTAATTGGAAACCAAAAGTACTCAAGTTCTCGCCAGAATGATCTAGTTTTCGTTTCCTGTTTTACAATTCCATAATCCCAAAGTTGAACATACCCTCCGACTGATCGCTTTTTTTGCTTGAAGTAGTCGCCAGAATTCTTTGGATATTTTACATAAACGATTGCTGTTGGCTCGTATTCAATTCTAAATCCTCGATTAAAAATTTCGTAAGAAAAGAATGCATCTTCAACTAAAGTGTCTACTGGTGCTCGTATGTCAGATTTTCTCATTGCGAAAAGATATCCGCTAACTGGGAAAAAAGGTCTCTTCTTTACAAATGCAGAAGATTTTCCTGATGTTTCGTTTGATAAGTCAATTGTTCTTTTGTGATGAGCAGCATCTGCAAGCAAGTGGCCAAAATACTCCATCATAGAGTCTTTAGAATCTGAAGATCTTGGTCTTCCTGTCACAGCAAAAACATCTGATTCTTCAAAATGCTTTAGCATTTTTTCGAGTACTCCTTCTCCATAATGAACATCTCCATCACCAAAAAACCAAACATCTCCTTTTGCATTGTCCATTAAGTAATTAAGCTCAGCTGGTTTCCCCTTTCCTTTCCCATCTTTTGCAAAATCAGAAATCCAAATTCTTTGTTCAATACCTAGTTCTTTTGCCTTTAACATTGCAGCATCTTTAGTTTCTTGATCTGGGATAGCTAGGAGAACTTCGAAATCGCCTTTGTAGTTTCCCACGAATGTTTCAAGGCATTTGCCAATAGTTTCTACTTCGTGCCAAGCTGTTATTAAGATTGATATTTTCATAGCGAAATTATACAGCGTTAAATCTACGCTGTCGAACCAAACAAAGTTTCAACATAGAAGTATTTTGGAAGTTGATATAGAATGAAGTATGCAAAAACCAGAGTTTGAAACAATTTTAAAATTATTATCCGATGTGGCTGGATACTTCGACGCTTTGAAAGTCGATTACCTAGTTTACGGTTCTGTTGCATATCTCTTATACACAAACGACCTTTCACTAATGATAAATGATATTGATATCATTGTTAGGAAATCTGACTTCGATACTATTAAGGAGATTTTTGAGAATAATAACTTACCCTATAATCTTGTAGTTACCGAAAACGCGATTCACGCTAATCATAAAGAGCTAATTGGGAATAATGAATCCCCTTTTGATATTTCTTTAGATTCTTACGAATACTATTTTAAGGATACCGATATTAAGTTTGAACATTTTACTCATGTAAAAATAGAAGGAACAGACGTTAAACTCTTGCCTAAAGAGCTGCTAATCAAAGTCTACGAGAACAAAAGTGAGAGTACAATAGTTACTAAGCAAAGAATCGAAACGCTTACAAACGGAAATGTTTAGTTTCTTGAATAGATGTATAAAAAGCTACTGACTATGATATAATTAACTTATCACGATGAGAGGACTACCAAAGGTTAACCTTGATTACCGCGGGAATGCCTCTCTTTTTTATGGCTTTCTCCCAATGTTTGCTTTTTCCCACTAATCGATACCACCGACCCAGCGTATTTTCTCAGCAATGAGGAATATTTTGTATTCGGTACAATTACCTTCTCCAACTTATTACTTTCTGCGAGATATTCCACTAAACAAAAGAAATCGCCATCACCTGAGACTACGATGGCTTTGTCGTAAGTAGAATAATGGATCATAGCGTGCAGTACGAGCTCCGCATCGACATTACCCTTATAAGTTACCTTCTGGTCTTTTTTTATCGCCAAAACGTTTTTAAACACGATAATAAAGCCTTGTTCTTGAAGCTGTTGGTACAGTTTTGCGTTTTCTGGGATGAAACCGATAAATAAGTAAGCCTTGCTCACCTTATATTTATTTTTCAAATAAAGTCTAAACTTTCCAAAGTCTAGTTTCCAATGCAGGGAGTTAATTCCTAAGTTTAAGTTTTGACTGTCGATAAAAGCGTATATTATTTGGTTCATTATATTAAATTTTTCCAGTAAATTAATGTCTTTTCCTTATTTGTAATTGTATTGTTATCCCCCCAGATAGAAATTACTTTTTCTCTCATCTTTTTTTGAAATTCGAAAGTTGATTGCCAATTTCCAATAAACCATTCTAGGAAATCTTTGTGGTTTAGTATAGGTATCATACCATCTGAAAGCACAAAAATATGATCTTGCGGTTCTAGTTGTATTTGATGTACCTGAAAAAAACTTTCGGCTTCTTCTTCCCCAGTAAAGCAACCCCACCCTACTCTATTATCATTTTCGTCATGAATATCATTATTATTTCTTAAAACATTACACCAAATTGGCTCCCAAAAAGCTTCTGGTTTAAGGCTAGCCTTTAACTCTGCAGGATACTCTTTTTGATACTGCCCAGCTGCTACTAATGAGTCTAAGTATTTACTCGCTTTCATAATCTGATAATCTACTTTTTCTACGTTTTCTAGACTTGATCCTCTTAGTACAAAAACGTAGCAATCTTCCAAACCTCCGTAGATTAACGAATCGCCCACTTGTACAGCAGCCATACCAACAGTTTCGGCACAATCGTAGGTTAAGTAACCTTTTGCAGTTTTGTTAAGAGATTGGTTTAATACTTTTATACTTTTATTCGCATCTACTAAAGCTGAATTGAATGTTGTTGTAGAAATTGTTCCATCTTGAACAAAACGCAGCAAGGAATTTAACATTGTGTTGCAAAAAACTTCGCCTGCTTCAAACCCGTGGTCATCTTGTGGGTATTTCCGTAAACCGGATCTTGTAAGTTCCCTTATGGGAGAGTCAGAAACGACTGCGATTTTATTTGCTTCGTCTAGTGCGTATACATCTCCTTGTTGTAAGAAAGATCCATCTCCGCTAACGTTTTCGTGATATACAAACATACTTTAAATTAATGGTAATTGTTCAATTTCTACTAGATGTTCTTGGATATGTTCTATATCAAGATTTATTGACCTGTGAGGTGTATCTTCTACACCCGGACCATATTGAGATTTCCAATGATCTTCATCAAGTGATTTATACTTATCAACTAGATCTTGCCAGCTTTTTACAAATTCCTCGTAAATTTCAGTCCACGACTTTGCAGACCTTTTCTCTACTTCATACTTATTAAAAGCATCAAGCTGACTTTCCTTAATCCAATTTATTGGAGGTTTTCCGGAAATTAACATTCCTAATTCCTTTATTGTAAGCAAATTCCATCCACAATAATGTGCCATTACATCTTTCAAGCTCCATTTTCCAAATAATGCCTCTTCTCTTTTGTATTCTGGGAAATTAGTTACAGCATTGGTTATTTCTTTTATTGCAGCCTCTAATTCGCTGATAAGTTGTTGAACTTCTTGATCCATATTCTTTACGTGTATCTGTTCAGAATATCATTAGGAGAAATTTGAGTAAAGATATTTATGAGGTTAACAGATTAGTAAAAGACTGCAGGAACTTTGATCCTTAACCCCTAAGAAATAAATTCTAAGTCCAAATTTGGAAAATCAGTTGAAATTACATTAGGTGTGCCATCGTTATTCCAATGTATCCCATAAAAATTCAGCCTTTGGTTGATACGAAATTTCATTTTATTTGCTTCCGCTTCATTTCCGTCAATCTTGGCTTGATTGTATTTAGCTTCAAACACAGCATCTAACGTAGTGTTATTTCTTACTCTGAAAAGTTTTACCTTTGAGCTTTTAGGCGCGTTTGATTTGCTGTTGTAATCTATAAGTTGCGATTTTGAAATTTCCCCTGATGCACCGATATACCACTGCTCGTACTTGCCTGAATCAATTAGATATTCGTTTTGTGTGAATTGACTATGATCGCCCGAGTAGGTATTGTCTGGAAAAAGGTATGTTACATATTGTAAACCATTTGCGTTGTCTAGATTAAGTCCTGTCCTATCCTTCTTGTGCCAACTTTCTTTTTGCGCGGCAATAAAAACGACTCCCGCCTTTAAATTTCCAAAATGATCTATAAGCCTTCCTGCCACATACCCCAAATCAGGTTCGTCAGGACTATCGTAATCACCATCGAATAAGATTGTAACTTGACTAGTCTCTCTTCTAAGACTGTCAATCTGCGGAATAAGATAATTTTCTATTAAATTATCAATTTCATCTTTATCCATTCCGTTCCAAGCTCCTGCACCTCTAAGAGCAATAATTCGAGAAGACTTCTCAACTATCTGCTTCATAATTTCATTCCATTTGGACATAGAGTCGTCGAAGATGGCTTTGCCAGATAAAAGGGATTCTTCTAGTAACGTCTGCCCTGGGACTCTTATTAGTTTTGATTCATCCATAAATTATAAATAGTACTTGTTAGTCTTAAGTTCAGAATATCATTAGGAGAAATTTGAGTAAAGGAAAGGAAATGTAATAGGAAGGAATAATTATTTTCTTAGAATCTTTTCCATCACTTTGCCTTTCGCTAATTCGTCTACCATTTTATCTAAATACCTTATTGCCTGCATGGTTGGATTTTTAATATCCTCTACCCTAACTCCACAAATAACACCTTTTATTAGTGATCTTGCTGGATTCATTTTAGGCGCTTTATCAAAAAACGTTTCAAAATCTGTTTCTTTCTCGAGTTGAGCTTTTAATTCGGATTGAGAGTATCCAGTCAACCAACTAATGATTTCGTCGACTTCTGCTTTTGTTCTTCCTTTTTTCTCTGCCTTAGTTACGTAATGAGGGTAAACGCTTGCAACGCTGGTTTTGTAAATTCGGTGATTATCTTCGTTCATAGTATTCTGTTTGCTTTATAAAGTAATGCATATTTTCTAACATACTTGTTCATAGACAACCTTACTTAAATCTATTTCCCTTCGCTAATGTATTCTCACCTTCGTCTAAAACATCTACATTATCAAAGCTATTATCTATAAATGTATTATTTTTCCCTTTATTTACAAACTGTGCCCTTGGATTAGTTACGATTGCTGATGGAGTTTTCCTCACAAAGATTTTGACAATGACATAAATTATATATGTTGAAATTAGAGCAGCTAACACAGCAATGATGATCTGTAATACAATGTATGTAAGGTCCATTACAAAATTTAATAGTTACGAATTTTGATCTTGTAATTACAACTAGATGACTCGCGACTTCCTTGGCAAGGTGAGAATGCACGTTGTGCATTCGTAATTCTACCAATTGAATCTACACTTTATGTATAAAAAGCAGATGACGAGACTCGAACTCGCGACCTCTTCCTTGGCAAGGAAGCGTTCTACCAATTGAACTACATCTGCATTAAAACCAATTGTCACCCAGAGGGTGATCACTCTCCGAGTGAAACTACATCTGCATTTTACACACGTTTCCAGCAACTTTCAGATTATAGCAAAAGAAACCGTTAATAATAAACGGCTATTTAAAATTTACGCAATAAGTCTGTCTAATAGATCGAAAGTTGGATAATCCTGATCCGGTGCGCCAAAGTGACCTTCGTCCATAATTATTAACTTCCCTCCCAATTGATCAAACATCGCTCTACCCTGCTTATCATCACAACCGTATGGGTCGTTTGTTGAGTTTATAAAATAAATATCTTTTACATGTGATTTAATTTTTGCCCAATCGTAACTTGTTTGAAGAACTGGCTCTTCGCTTGTGTTCGGAAGTGTTGAGTAACCTGCAACAAGAATTGCTTGTTTAATTACAACATCTATATTTTCAAGAATACTCAAAATTACTGGCGCACCGCCAGAATGACCAACGAGAATAGTATTTTCATCAAAGTCGTGGTTAGCTAAAACTTTGGGAAGAAAATTCGCAATTGGCTCTGCATTTACTGTAGGATAATGAGGTATTTCAACAATAAAGCCCTTCGCTTCTAATTGCTTGCCTAGCCATGGATACCAACATACATTTGGATTTGCACCGGTTCCGTGGAATATTATTGCTTTTCTGTTCATAAAAATAATTATATCATTACGATTAGATTCAGACTTCTCCCTCATGATATTATCGTCTATGGCAGAACTATGGGCAGACAACTTCAGTAATAATGCTCTTTTTAGAGGTCTTAAACTAGATCCTGCAGAATCACTTAAATTAACATACGAAAAACTTCTTGCTCGATTCAAAATTTATCGCTTTCTGTATATAGACGAATCTCCTGATAAACTCGTGGAGATGAGTGATCCTAATTTCTACTTTTATAAGTGTAGAGGAAACTTTTTCACGGCAATTCAAGGATACCTTGAACTAATGCAAGAGCTAGGACTAGTTCTAGATAACGATGTAAATAGAGAAATAGTAGAGTTCTTTTTTGTCGTCCAGCAGCTTCCAATAACTAATAGGATTCTTAAAGAAAATATTGATTCAGCTAATCACATTTTAGATATATTAATAGTTTACATTAGTGCTCAACTTCATTCATTAAGTGATAAAATATAAATATGCCATACAACGAACTGACCGAAAAAGAAAAATATGTGATTGAAAATAAAGGAACCGAAGCCCCATTCACCGGTGAGTACGATGATTTTTACGTACCCGGAACTTTTACCTGCAGAAAATGTAATCTACCATTATTTTCTTCCGAGGCTAAATTTAACGCAAATTGCGGTTGGCCAGCTTTCGACGATACATTTCCAAATGCAGTGAAAAGAATTACGGATTCTGACGGATACAGAACAGAGATTGAGTGTGCAAATTGTGAAGCGCATTTAGGTCACGAATTTGTTGGAGAAGGATTTACAGAAAAAGATACACGACACTGTGTGAATTCAGTTTCAATAAAATTTATTCCAGAAGGTGAAACATTACCGGAAGTTTTAACAGAAACAAAATGAAAGGGGAGGATTACATAACACAGGGGTTAATTTTAGAATTCCAAGGAAAGGCAGATTCTTATGGAGAACACACTAATCCTGACGGGCAAGAGATTAAATTTGCAGAAGTTAACAAACCAGATTTCAAATATACTGACAGATATTTAAATGCCAGGATTTCCAAGGGCATAGACGAAGCTACATTCCCAGGCGGAAAGATATCTAGGAAATACGGCGGGCAAACAGAAGACGAATCGATTTTAGAACCTTTGGGAATAACCGAAGCAGAAGTGTTTGAATTTCTTATTGAAATTATCTTAGCCCATGGTCCATTAACAAGATTAGCAAACGATTTTTCAACAACTGATGAAGATTGGAAATACGAGTACGTAGTAACTTACAAGGACAAAGATGAGACAGAAGTTTTAGGAACAGAGAAAATTTTCTACAAAGGTGTACAGGTATTCTTTCATGAATTTAACATTTCAGTAAACGAAAGCTAATCATACAAGCTCAAATTTCCAATTTCAAACTTCTAGCTTCTAATTTCTAACTTCTATCTTTTCTTCATTCTGTCTTCTAAACTACGCTATTTTGATATAGTATATTAAGAGTCAGATCACAAACTATGTATCACATTTACGATTGCATTGTAGTTGGGGGCGGAATTTCCGGTCTTGTTTGCGCGCATGAATTAAAAAAGAAAGGAAAAGATGTTTTAGTAATCGAATCCGGAAGTGTTGGCGGAAGAATGGAAAGTATCGAAATGCATGGTCATAAGATAGATTTAGCAGCAGGATTTATTCTGGATTCTTATAAAGAACTGCTAAAGGTAGCAAAAGAAGTTGGATTAAAGCCTGTTCAAAGTAAAATTGAGATGAATATTGGTATTGTAGAGAAACATCGAAAAATCAAAGATGCATCACCAATTCATACCAGCCTAACAACCAAAATTGAGCTTGTAAAAACAGCACTTTTGAATCTACATCAACTCGCAACACACGATATAACTGAATATTCAACACTCGCAAAGCAAGATGAAAACTTGGCTTCTTGGTTAAACGAACAAATCAATCACGAATTCCTTGATGAAATAATTAATCCACTTAGTAACGATTTGTTTTTCTATGGTGCAGAACATTTCTCAAAAAACCTTTTCTTTGGATTGATGCGTTACGTAATCGGTAGCAATCAAATGAATTTTCCTAATGGAATTGGCGAACTAAGTAAAAAGTTAGCTGAAAATATTCCAACTATCGAAAATACTAGAATTGGAAGTATCGATGAAAGGGCTGATCATGTAGAACTTACTTATGGATCCTTCCCTTTCAGAAAGAAAATCAAGGGCAGAAAAGTAATAGTTGCAGTGCAAGGAAACAAAGTTTTGAATTTGCTTTCTGTTCCTACTGAATCGCAGAAAAACTTTTTCAAGCAAATTCGGTATTCTTCTACTATCAAGCTTTTTGGGATAACTAAATCAGAAGAGTTCAAATCTCACAATCGAATTTACTTCAACGATCATAAATCTCTCGCATCGGTAAACGTAATTAAGCAAGAAGAGAACGAAACTTTAATTTCAATTGGGTTAAAGCACGAATTTTCTAAACATATTCTTGACGAAAAATGGAGTGATAATCGAATTATCCAAGAAGTAAAAAAGCTAGATCCTAGTCTAGCAACTGTAAAGTTTATAAAAGTTCAGAGATGGGCTTCTGCAGTTCCAATGTTTACACCGAATCATGTACAAAACATTGATTCCTACCAAAACATGATCAACACTAGCGGGATTGCATTCTGCGGAGATTATTTAGTTGCACCTTTTGTTGAAGGAGCTGTAATTTCTGGGCTTCGCGCAGCAGCGAAAGTGTTGGGTTAATTTTGGCGACTTCAATTTTTCTATAATAACTTTCCATTCTACAGAAAATATAAGATAATGGCTCGTATGAAAAAACTTGCAGATTTAATCCGAGGCTTTGTAATGGGAGTAGCCGAAATTGTTCCTGGTGTAAGCGGATCTACCCTTGCATTAGCTATGGGAATTTACGATGATTTTATTGGACTACTTTACTCAGTAGCTGAATTTGCAAAGACACTTGTAAAGTTTGTAATTAGGAAAAGCAGTTTACAGGTTTTAAGAAAATCTTTTTATGACATTAAGTTCGCATTTGGTATCCCTTTGGTTATTGGAATGGGAATTGCAATTGCTCTACTAGCTGGTCTTCTTTCCCATCTACTCGAAACTAATAAGCCAGAAGTATATGCATTCTTTTTTGGTGATATGATTGTGTTTCGGATGTGTATTTATATATATCTTCCTTACAAAGAACTAACAAAGTTTGGTTTCAGAGAGTTTTTGATAATTGTAGTTACGTTTACACTATCATTCATCATTTTCAGTCTAAACTCTGTTGCATTTACCGAGCTTCCCTCACCTATTTATTTCTTGGGAGCTGGAATGCTAGCAATCTCTGCAATGGTTTTACCTGGAGTTAGTGGTTCATTCATAATGGTATTGCTTGGGGTTTACGACTTTGTGCTTGGGTTTATCAGAAAAGTAATGACATTCGAAATCTCTCAAGCCGAATTAATAGCTCTGGTCTTTTTCACACTAGGCGTTGTATTTGGGTTTCTTTTGTTTGTAAGGTTACTCAAGTACACTTTAAATCACTACTCAAATATTGTATTCGCTTTTCTTGTAGGAATAATGATAGCTTCACTAAAAGTGCTCTGGCCTTTCGAGAACACAAATTCTTCACCTTTAGCTCTAATACTTTTGATTGCAATCGGAGGTTCGGTAACATTCTTGATTACTTGGGTTTCTAATCAGAGTAACAAGGATAAACTTGAACTAAAGCCTCACGAAGATTAAACCGAGTTTCTTCTTGAATCCTCGTATTTTCCTTTCTATATGTGCCAACTAATAGGCTTTTACTGTATAATCCGACAGTATGAATCACATTAGAAACTTTTGCATAATTGCACACATCGACCACGGCAAGTCTACTCTTGCAGACAGACTTATTGAACACACCGGTGCTGTTGTTCGTAGAGAAATGAAGGATAGGATGATGGACACTCTCGAGTTAGAACAGGAACGAGGTATTACTATAAAACTTCAAACCGCTAGGCTTGTATATCCGTATAAAGGCGATAAGGCAGAAAAGGGCGAATATATCTTGAACATGATCGATACTCCTGGACATGTTGACTTTAGTTACGAAGTTTCGAGGTCTGTTGCTGCTTGCGAAGGTTGCCTCTTACTTGTTGATGCTACCCAAGGAATTCAAGCTCAAACTCTGACTACAGTTTACAAAGCTATGGAATACAACCTCCAAATTATTCCTGTATTGAACAAGGTAGACATGGATATTGCCGAAGTTGATAGAGTAAAAAAAGAAATGATCGATACTTTTGGTTTTAAAGATGAAGATATTATTCTTGCTTCTGGTAAATCAGGGATTGGAGTTCCCGAAATTCTAGATACTATTGTCGAAAAAGTTCCTGCTCCAGACAGAGATATGAGCATAATTTTTACGCCCGATTCTTCGTTTCCTACCCAACCAGCTAAAGCTGTAGTTTTCGACGCTTTTTATCACGATTACAAAGGTGTAACGGCACTTGTTAAAGTATTATCTGGTGAATTTAAGTACGGGGACAAAATGTACTTGCTCGGAACCGATAATATTGTTGAACCAATAGAAGTTGGGTATTTAACTCCGAAAATGTTGAATTCAAAAGTGATTCACGAAGGTGAAGTAGGTTACATTGCAACAGGTTTTAAAGATATTCACAAAGTACACTCTGGAGATACAATTACCAAGTTTTTGGATAACGATGCTCATCTTAAAATTACACCTTTGAGTGGTTACAAGTCCCCTAAGCCAATGGTGTTTGCGAGTTTATATCCTGTAGAAGCAAATGACTATGAACAATTCAAAGAAGCATTAGAAAAATTATCTTTGAACGATGCAGCTCTTACCTATGAGAAAGAATACTCAACAGCGCTTGGAACAGGTTTTGTTTGCGGGTTCTTGGGATTGTTACACTTAGAAATTACTCAAGATAGATTGGAACGAGAATATGGAATCGATTTAATTGGAACTACGCCGACTGTAGAATTCCAAATCAAGTTATCCACAAATGATTACTCGAAGGTTAGTAATATCAATGTATCAAATATAAACGCAGAAACAAATATCGCAACAATTCGAACAGCAGCAGAATTTCCTGATGGAAGTTTGTTTACTGAAGTTTACGAACCGTGGGTTACGTTAGAAATATTGACTCCAGAAGAGTACATTGGGCCAATCATGCAGTTGTGTCAAGAAAAACGAGGTGTGTACAAGTCTATGAGCTTTCTAACTAAAACAGCTTCGGAAATGAAACACGCAGTTTTAAATTATGAAATGCCAACAGTTGAAATCATTGTTAACTTTTTTGATAAGTTGAAGTCAATTTCTCATGGATATGCCTCTATGGATTACGCATTTTTAGAGAATCGAAAAGGCGATATTGTTAAGGTGGGTATGCTTGTAAATGAAGAACCTGTTGAAGCCTTATCTTTCTTAACGCATCGAACTAATGCAGCGAGACGAGGAAAAGATGTAGTTGAAAAATTGAAAGATATTATTCCAAAACAAAACTTCAAAGTGCCTATACAAGCTGCGATTGGTGGACAAATTATTGCTCGAGAGACTATTCAAGCGTATAGAAAAGATGTTCTTTCGAAACTGTATGGTGGAGACGTTACTAGAAAATTGAAGCTCTTGGAGAAACAGAAAAAAGGAAAGAAAAAGATGAAGATGTTTGGAAGTGTTGAGATTCCAAAAGAAGCTTTCTTAGAGGCGTTGAAGGTAGATTAAAAGAACTCCCCTACTGAACAAGTATGTTCAGGTTTCCCCTCTTTTGAAGAGGGGATCCCGATTCATCGGGTGGGGAGTTCGTGTATACTATCGAATCTTAAATCTACTATATGAATTATAAAGAAAACAAAAATGACAGCGAACAAATAGAATGGTTGGATTTGCAGATTCCTCTAGAACCACTTGGTATTAAGCCCGTTGTGGAAAAGATTAGAAAACTAAATGACTTTTTTGCGAAGTTCTATGAGTTCCGAGATGATCTTTTAGTTAATACCAACCAGGTATACTACAGAGTTAACGAACAAATTCGGCAGGATTATACGGAGGCTCGTTATCAGTTGCTCTCTAGAAGTGATTGGGATCAACTATTAGCCGAAAAGCGATACGGAAAGATTACTGAAGTAATCCGGGGTGCAAACGACAAAATAAACTCAATTATTCACACTATTCAAGAAGCTGCCCGACAAGAGAGCTTTATATTTTCTTACATACTAGGTAGTAATAAAGATGTAGATAATTTAAAGTCGACACTAACTAATCTAAATAAACAGGCCTTGCATAATTTAGAGGATATCGAAAAACTTAAAACTAATGCGCTTGCGCTTGAGTCTAATTATATAAGCGAAAGTCAACAAACATTTCTAAAATCATACGAGAATCAGTTTAACGACTTTGCGAACGGACATAGAAAGCAAGCATTTGTTTGGTTAGTCGTTTTGATTGCGGCATTAATTATTTCTCCTGTAGTAATTGCCTTTCTAACGCAACATGTCGATTGGACACTCTGGTCTCAAAAAGTTAATGAAGATCTACGACAGGTTTTGAGAGTACCTATATTTGTCGTTTGTACAAGTTTTTATGCATGGTTTATATTCTTTTTAAGCAAAAACTATTCAGTCAACAGAAATCAGCAAATAATATACAGACAGAAACATACAATGGTCATCACGTATATCCCCTTCATACAGTCAATCCAATCTGTAGACGTTGAAAGAGGGTTGCTTTCCGTAGAAATAGGTAAAGTGATATTTAATGTAGTGCCATCAGGACTTGTTAAGCAAACAGGCGAAGCTGACGACACAACACCCTCTGGAGTTGTGGAACTTGCAAGACTTATTAATGGTAAATAAAAAGGCAGATGCTTATTAGCGAACAAAAACTAAGCTTTTAGTCTTATCATGCTATTAACTAAGTAGTCTAACTCACTTTCTGTGAAAAAATGTAATACCTTACCAGTTAATTGTTCCCAGATTGCACCTATTAAAATTATAGGTAATAAGCCATAACTAAGTACAGTCAATAACGTCGTAACCAGTGCTTCGAAAAAGCTAACGTTTAAGTTTGCATTATCAAAAAAGCTCATACTTAAAAGAAAAGCTATCATCACTGTCACTACACCTAGGATAAATAGTTTTCCTAGGAAACCTTTGAGGGTGAAAGCTTTTGTTGTGATGTAGAGTTCCTGTGTATCTGGCAGTTGTTCACATTGTCCATATGCATACTTCACCGCTTCAATATACTCATAATTAGTGTGTTTACTCACAAGTTTCTTTTCTAAATATAAGGATTCTACAATAATTTAATATGCGTCGCTAGTATATAATATCTTTCCTTAAACTCTCATTATGAAAATCATCGTATTCGCGGGAGGTATAGGGAAGCGTTCTTGGAGGCGTTGAAGGTGGATTAGACTCCCTTTTCTAATCTTTGGAGAATCTCTTTTACATCTCCAGATCTATCTTTTCTACACACAAATAATGCTTCGTCTGTATCCACGATAACTAAATTATCAACTCCAAGGGTCGCAATGAGCTTACCCTTTCTGCCTTTAATTAGTGAATTGGTTGTGTCGATATCTAAGATATCACCATCCTTGTAATTTAAACTTTTTCCTTGCGAAAAATATTCATACACAGAATCCCATGTACCCACATCTGTCCATCTAAAAGGTAGCATAAATACGGCACCAGATTCCTCAAAAATATGACTGGTCACCTCTTCAATATTTCCAGGATTAGGAATTTCTGAATACAGTTTTTCTGTTAACTCCTCTTCGTTATTCTTTCCGAATGTATCTCTAATTTCAATCATCTTTTCGTACCAATCGTTATGAAATTCTTTTGTAGCTTCCAGTAGTAAATCAGAATACCAGCTTAAATGATTACAGTGTATTACCACATGATAGTTATCCACCATTGTTTTAGTTTCCTCAAATGTAGGCAATCTACCAAGAAATTTTTCGACTTCAAATATCTCAAGATTACCTTCAGAATCAATCTGCTTTGATAACTGAAAATAATCTACGCCCATTACAGGGTAAAGCGGGTTACGTACCCCGGTAGTTATTTTTTTATGTGTCGATACAAATTTGTCTACCTCTCTAATCATTTCAAGAAATTTGTGGTTTGGTTCTCTCAAGCAATCTGATTGGACTACAAAAAATGGTTCGCCAGGATACATATAGTCTGTTTTCATTGCTGAATAAAGAGTTCCTGGGCCTTGATTCTTCTTCGCATCTGGTTCGGCAATAATATTTTTTCTCAAAATTTCTGGGGTTTGAGTTAGAACAAAGTCAACATACTTTTTCTTTGTGGAAATTATTATATCTTCAAGATTAAAACCTTCTAGTAATCCGTATACTGTAGTTTGAAATAGAGTTTGCTCACCTATTACTGCTTGAAACTGCTTAGGCTTATCTTCTGTGCTGTATGGCCACATTTTTGTGCCTTGTCCTCCTGCTAGTACAATTATTTTCATAGTTTTTTAATTAAACTCTAATGTAAACTTATAACCCAAATTTTCTCCAACCAATTCTTTGTTAACAAACTTTAACTGTTTTGGAGTAATTTTAAATACCCCAATCTTGTCTCCGTTTGCAGTCTCTTCTGCGTTGTACTTATCGGGAGTATCGGTCCACTCATTTATAAACCACTGTACTTTATCAACATCCGTAACTCTTTCAATAGTTCCCCATGCTTGAACGGCTTCTTTATCCCCGTGTTGATCTTGTGGAGAGTCGGCAACTGTAAAAGCGACTTTATTATTTTTCAAACTTTGCTGAACATGAATTGTGGATAATGCAGAGTAAAAATATACATTAAAATCTTTATCGATTACATACCATACTGTACATATCCAAGGATGACTATCGTCTGATGTACCAAGAACCACTTGCTTTCTAGATTTTAAATAGTTGTGTATGTACTCTCGTAGCTCCATAAACAATTATATCAAAGTCGACATTAATGAATTAAATATTTCATCCCCCTCAGATAGTTCCGCAAATCTTTCTGGATGAAATTGAAATCCTATTTGATTCTTAGACTTATGCTTTACAACTTCAATGCATTCTTCAGATTCTGCAAGGATTTCTAATTCCTGTGGAACTTCCTTAACTGCCCACTTGTGAGTTTCTACTGCAGTAAAAGTACGTCCGTTTGTTAAAGTAATTGTTGTAATATTGTTTTCTGGGCGTAATAATCGTGTAACCTCAGCTCCGTATGATTTAGCAATCAACTGGAATCCAAAACAGATACCCACAATGGTTTTATCGGTTGTTCTTATGAATTCGTAGATATGCTCAAACTCTTTTTCATTACTGTTAACGTTGTATTCGCTGCTACCCGAGAAAACTACTATGTCAGCAGTCACGTTTTCGGGATAAAAGTACTCTACTCGATCTATTGTCACAGTTCCCCACCTTGACAATAGCTTTTCCAGTTCTGAAATGTACTTCGTTCCGTTGTCTACAAGTAAAATTGATTTGTTCATTAATATTTCTCTCCGAAAACGTTCATATATCCTTTAATTAACAACATTGTTCTCACATCTTCAACCATTTCTGGATTGCCGCAAATGTAAAATTCATCTGTTTTACTATAGTTCACCAAATTTTGTTCAAGGTATTTTGTCACTCGTCCATTGAAGAATAATGCATCTGGGAACTTTTCAGTATTTGGATTCTCCTGCTTGGTAATGCATTGAATGTACTTAAAATTTAGGTTTATGTATTGTGCAAAAAAATCATAACTTATTTCGTTCTCAAAAAAACGACAACCAAAAAGGAAATCAATTTGAATATTCTGAATTTCGCTTTTGTTTTTTAGCTGGTCCACCATTGGATAAAATGGAGCAACACCAGATCCTGTGGAGATAAAAACCTTCTTGTTCTCTGTTGGCTTTAGTGTAAATCTTCCATATGGTCCGACTATCAAGTTTTCTGCGCCTACTTGGACTTCCTCAAAATATTTCGAAGCGATTCCTCCTGGAATTGTGTCTATTAGAAACCAGATACCGCCTTCTTCAACTTTAAATATTGAGTAAGCTCTTCGATGCGTTGGGGTTGTTTGAATTCCTACGTACTGTCCTGGCTGAAAAGTGAAGTTTGGGTCTATTGAATACTTAAGTAGATAAGTAGTTTCCGCGATTTGTGTTTTTTCTAAAAGTTTTTCTGTTTTGTTATAAAAGTTCAGCATTATCCAAAAAGTGTAAGTTCTGTTAAATATTCATACTCGTCTAAGTATGCTGTAATTGTTCTTCCAATTATATAATTAATATCAAAAGCTTTGTTATTCTGATTTTCGATTATCAAATACCTTCCCCGTAATCCTTTGAAAGTCCCTACTAGATTTAGATTATCACTTATGATTGTGTAGTCTTCAGGATAGAAATATGCTGAAGTTAAATCTACAACTTGCGGCTTTTCTGAGATATTAAGAATATCGAACTTGGATTCAAATATTTTTTCTACATTTTCCGAGTTCGGTTTAATTCCTAAATATTTTGACTTGTGCACGGATTTGACGGCTGTTGTTAGGTTTAATTTGATGGATGTATCTTTTTCCTTTTTTGGAATCTCAAAACCGTCTGCAGAATCAATAAATGAATAAAATTGAGCGTCCTGTTCAAGCAAACGGGTTTCACCTCGATCGATATTTGCTGTTCCTACTTTTAGAATTCCTGGTTCAAAATATGCTAGGTAAAGAAAATGTTTCTTTCTGAGATATTCGTTCATGCTTTCGTTCGGAGTTGCATTCATAAAAAAGGCAGACTTGAATCCGATTGCTCTTTCGCAATCATCACAAAGAACAGCCTTGTCACCGATCTTATTATTTCTTATGCACTTATTGTACTTACTGTTCTGAAAATATCCTGGGCAGAATTTTTCGCTAGAAAGCACAAAGTTGAATTGATACGATTCGAGTGGAATAGTCGTAAGAGTTTCGTTTTCTAGTAAATCTAGATAAACCTTACGATCTGATTTGTAGTAAATGTCAAAAATCTTCATAAATCTGAAATGTTAAATTTTTAAGATTTAGGATTTGAGATTTGTAAATTTGGAGGCCTTAGCCGACACTTCCTTTCATCGACAATTTGATCAATTCGTTCATTTCCATCGCATATTCCATCGGTAGCTCTTTTGCTATTGGTTCCACAAAACCAGCGACGATTAGTCCCCCTGCTTCTTCCTCTGTTAGCCCTCTACTCATTAGATAATAAAGTTGAGATTCGCTAACTCTTGAGACACTTGCTTCATGCTCCACTCTAGCCAATTTTTCGTTGATTTCGTTGTATGGGTAAGTATCTGTTTGTGAAATGTTATCTAATATTAATGCGTCACAAACAACTTTCACTTTTGCATTCTTGGCTCCTTTTGTAACTTTCACTAACCCTCGATAACTAGTCCTGCCTCCGTTTTTACAAATTGACTTAGTTGTAATTACTCCACTTGTATTTTTTCCAATGTGGATTAGTTTAGCTCCTGAATCTAAATGCTGACCTTTATCTGCAACTGCTATCGACAAAATTTCTCCATGTGACCTATTTCCAACCAAAACAACGCTTGGATACTTCATAGTCTTCTTTGAGCCCATGTTGCAGTCTACCCATTCAATTGTTGCATCGTCATAGGCTAAGCCTCGCTGTGTTACCAAGTTATAAACATTTTTTGACCAGTTTTGGATTGTTGTGTATCGAATTCTCGCCCCTTTTAATGCAATCAATTCTATAACACCTGAGTGTAAAACATCTGTTGAATAAGTTGGTGCGGAGCAGCCTTCAACATATTGTACTTCTGCACCTTCATCCGCAATGATTAAAGTTCTTTCAAACTGACCCAAGTTTGCAGTTTTTATGTAGAAATACGCTTGTAACGGAACTTGGACCTTTACTCCTTTCGGAACATATACGAAACTTCCTCCACTCCAACACGCCGTATTTAAAGCGGCGTATTTGTTATCTGTATACGGAATTGATTTGCCGAACCATTTTTGAAACAACTCTGGATATTTTTTAATCGCAGTGTCTGTATCTGTAAAAATTACACCTTGCTTCTCCCAAATTTCTTTAACCCTGCCGTACACAACACTTGAGTCATACTGTGTCTCTACTCCGGCTAGAAATTTTCTTTCTGCTTGTGGAATTTTCAACTTATCGAAAGTGTCTTTCATCTCATCAGGTACTTCGTCCCAGGTTCGTGTTTTTTTAGATTCAGGAGTTACGTAAAAACGAATGTCGTCTTCCTTTAATTCAGATAAATCCGCTCCCCAAGCCGGCAAAACTCTTTCTGTATAGTGGTCGTAGGCTTTTAAACGTATTTCAGTCATCCAGTCCGGCTCTTCTTTAAATAGAGATAAAGCTTCAACTACTTCTCTACTTAGTCCGGGTTTCGATAAAATTTCTTTTGCCTTTGTAATATTCATTATTTGATTATACCACTTGAGAAATCGATGAAAGTTTCTGATTCAAAAATTGAAATTTGTGTTGCAATACAATGTCTTTAAGTTTTGTGACCTCTATATTGAAAGAAGTTATTAATATATTTTTATGAAAAATCCTACAAAAAAGGTAATGACTTTTTTTGCAATAGGGACGATTATGTTTTCGATGTTACAAGCGCCTGTTCATGCAGTTGCAGGACAATGGTCCTCTAAAGGAACATCTATTTTTTACAAAGATGGCGGTGTCAGCATCGGTACAAACACACCAAGGAGCAACTTTGATGTCACCGGGGATGTTATTTTCGGAAGAGCGGGTGGATCCAAAGTAACCATCCAAACCCCGTCAAGTGATGTTCGACTCCATACATACGGTTCACCACTAGTTATCCCTGTTGGTAGCGTTGGAATTGGAACTCTAACACCACGTAGTAATTTTGATGTAACTGGAGACGCAATATTTGGTAGATCTGGAGGGTCAAAACTAGTTATCCAAACGCCATCGAGTGACGTGCGGCTTTACACTTACGGTCATCCATTGGTTATTCCAGCTGGAAATGTTGGAATTGGAACTTTAATGCCTACTAAAACGTTATCGGTCAATGGAACCGTATTAGCAAAAGAAGTAATTGTCTCTACAATTGGAGCCTACTGGCCAGATTATGTTTTCGAAGAAGGGTATGACTTGATGTCTTTAGCTGAAGTAGAACAGTATATTGAAGAAAATGGACACTTACCAGGAGTGTCCCCTGCTGCTGATATTGAAGAAGATGGCCTTTCTATTGGAGAAATGCAGAGAATTCATATGGAAAAAATTGAAGAACTTACATTACATTTAATAGAAAAGGATAAAGAAATTGATGGGTTAGAAGAAAGGTTGGAGCGATTGGAATATTTACTTAGTTTAAATTAGTAATATATGAATAAGAAAGCCAAATTTCTTGTAATGATACTGTTGTTGGTAGCGATTGTACCTGCGGGAATGTATACGGTTGTGGAAGGACAGGTTGTGAGTGGTAGCATCGTTGATAATATTGATGAAGCATTAAAAAGTATAGATGTGGGATTGTACAAAGATGTTTATAAAGAAACCATTTATCCCAAAAATACTTTTGTTATCTCAAACAATAAGTTGGACATAGATGTTATCCCTTTTAGGACATCAGGTATAGAAGACCAAAGTCAGGTTCTAGATGACTTCATACTAGAAATGCACGGTGCTGCTGAAGTGCTTTCTCAATCCCACGATTCGGTTGATCCTGATATTGTAATCAGAATCTATAATCTGCATTCAAATTATTACGAGGTATTTGTACTTAAGAGTTTAGACGGCACAGCTGCAGTATTCCACGCTCAAATTCAAGCAACAGATTTAAAAAACCTACTAAATGGACACCAAAATAAAAGCCTACTAGAGATAGTTCGAAAATCAGATGCAATTCTAAGAGATTCAAAGCTAAACCTCGTAGAGCGTCAACCAAAAAAGATTTTGCAAGAGTTGCGAGACATTAATAATCAACTTAATTCTAAATTAGAAAATAGTATATGAAAAAAATATCTATCAAAATACTAGTTTTATTTACGTTTGGAATTCTTAACGTAACCCCCATATTGGCTTCTCCTTACATGTGGCCCTCAGACGGATTTGTCGGGTATAGATTTGGTGATACAACTACATATATTAGCCCTCATACAAATCCAGATGGGTCTTTGAATAACCATTTCCATAATGGAATTGATATCTGGTCAAATGCCAACGGTGGATGGAATGATGGTCATTCACAATCTAGTAACCCAGTTTACGCTGTAAGCTCAGGTGTAGTTATCTGGATAGGTGGAGGTGGACTAATAATTAGGAATTCAGATGAGAAGTACTCTAACTATTGGCATGTTAGAAATCTACAGGTTTCCATAGGACAATCTGTTAATACTTCTACTGTTCTAGGTTACCAGGATAATGATGTAGTGGTGCATGTTCATGTGACTTTATCTACAACAGCTAGCGATGCAGGCCACATCGATCCCACACCGTATTTTGAAACAAATGGATATAGTCTTCATGTTGGTAATTCGAATTTGATGCCATGGGGAACACGAATTCAGAGAGATACAGATTCGTGTGAAGTTGATGAAGCAGTACTCACAAATTTAAACATTCCAAACGGAGCAACTTTTAATTGTGGTAGCGATATTGTAACAACTATCAGGAACTCTACCTTTATGCACGGCAGTAATGTAAGATTATATAATTATTAATTTATCAACAGATGAAGAAAAAGTATTTGATCTTTGCAATTTTTACGATAATTGTATCCGCATTAATATTAACGTTGATTTACCTGTATGCTCAAGCTAAAGAAGTAAGCCTTCAACCAATAATTAGTGGGTCAACTTCAAACCCCGAAGACAACAGCTCTGAAGCATCAAAATTCTCACTCAATATTCCCAACCTTGGATTAAACCAGGGGGGTACTCTTGAATTTGAAACAACAGATCTACCGAACAACACTACTATTACCGAAGAAAATAGTAAAATCACTTTCGAAAATGATTCATTCGAATTAATTTTATCTCTAGGTTTAGGAGAAAGTGGTGGACTTTACGATGGAATGATAAAAGAGGTTACAATAGCTAGCGGCATTAGTGGAGAAGTAGATCGTTATAAGACTACCCAGGGGCAGTTACCTATTGAAGAACTCTTCAACAATACAAACTCTAGCTATTACTTCTACACCAACATGTATGCACAGTGTACTATCGAAGTATCTTTCTGTGGAACTGCTGAAATTTCATTCAACACCGTAAATGATTACAATTATCAAGGCCATCTAAAAGCATACTGCAATGCCTCTGAAGAATCAGTGAAGTTTTGCGACGAAATACTTGAAAACCTAAAGCTTGATTAGAAAGTTTTACTAACTACTCAACCGGAAAAATCATGTCTCCCGTTTCTTTGTCAAAAATCTTAATGGCAAAGACGGGACATGATTGAGCTCCCATCAGAATAGTATCATCATCATCAAAATCACCTGAATCCGTATTAATCTCGGCCCTATTTTCGTCATTCATAAAGAAAGTAAGCGGTGCAATTACAGCACAACTTGCAGCACCAATGCACTGATTTTTATCGTACTCTACTATAAACTTAGAATTTTCAGATGTAGCTCGATAAAGGCCTTCTCCTATTTCTTCTACAGTTATATTTCCTTTTTTAAATACTTTTTTTGCCGGAGTCACTGCTCCATTTGAATTATCCATTTTACAATTTTAACAAACATTGACCTAGATAAGGGTTTTTATCTTAGAATTTGGATTTCATATCATATTATATGATAGACTATAGGAATGCTTGAATTTAATCACGTATCAAAAATCTACGATAACAATATAGTTGCTGTAAACGATATTTCATTCAAAGTTAAGGACGGCGAGTTCGTTTTCCTTATCGGTGCATCCGGAAGTGGTAAAACTACAGCTATAAAATTATTAATCAGAGACGAAAACCCAACTTCTGGAGCTGTGTACTTCAAAGATAGAGACATTACAAAAATCAGCCGTTCACGAGTATATAAAGTAAGAAGAGAAATTGGCGTCATTTTCCAAGACTATAAACTTATTCAGGATAAAACCGCTTACGAAAATGTGGCTTTTGCTATGGAAGTTGCAGGAAAAAAGAATAAAGAAATTAGGGAGACAGTGCCTTATGTATTAGACATCGTTGGACTTAATCATCGATCGAGTTCTTTTCCAAGACAACTTTCTGGAGGCGAACAACAAAGAGTAGCTATTGCTAGAGCAATTTCTAATAGCCCGCAAGTTCTTATTGCAGACGAGCCTACCGGAAACTTAGATCCTTCAAGTGCATGGGATATTGTTCAAATATTAAACAAAATCAACAACTGGGGAACTACAATTATCATGTCGACTCATGGTACAGACATCGTGAACTCGTTAAACAAAAGAGTTATTCAGATGGAAAACGGTAAGATTATTAGAGATGATAATAAGGGACAGTACGAGCTAGCCCAAAAGCAACAATTTGAAGAACAAATGTCGGGAAACGCAGATGAGGTAGTGAAGAAAAAAGAGAAACTTAAAATTAAAATCGACTTTGAGGAATCCCCAGAAGAACCTGAGTTGGAAGTAGAAGAAGGATTAGAAATTGAAGCAGCTCCAAAAAGAGGAGGAATCTTTAGTTTCTTCCGAAGATCTAAGCCTGTTACTACCAATTACAACGCTCTAGAGCAAATTTTAGGAGAACGACCTAACCCAGAACATCAAGAAGAAGTTGAAAATGAAGATCAAGATTCAGAAAATGTCGAAATTGAAAATATTGTTGAGGATCAAAAACCTGAAAAGAAGAGTACACCTAAGAAATCAGTAAAAAAGGAAGTTAAACCAAAGAAAGCAACCACAAAGAAAACTAGACCTCTGAGCATGGATGGTTCGAATGGAGAAATTCATACAGAGCTAGGCGATACTTCGCTTGACCAGTTAGACTTAGAGCCTGAATTGATAGAAGTATTAAAGGAAGCAGGTTACAATAATGTAGAGGAAATAGTTAATGATGGAGTTGAGATATTGAGTGAGAAAGTTGACCTTAGTAAAAGAGAATTATTAAAAATTGCTCGATCTATTAAATCTAGTCATACAGAAGAATAAACATGTTCTCAAGAATATTAGCGAATACAAAAAAGCAAATTCAAAGAAGTGGCTGGGCTGGTTGGGGTTCAATCAGCGTTATGACACTTGCACTTTTGGTTGCAATTATTTTTGGTGGCCTAGCTTACTTTAGTAACCTTTGGATTCAATACATTGAATCAAGAAGTAATATTCTTGTTTTCTTTGAAGTTGGAATGGACGAAGAGATAATCCAAGGCTTAAAAGATAAGTGGGAATTAAATCCTCAAATTAAATCAATTACACACACCACAGAAGCAGAAGCTTACTCAATTTATGGAGATTACTCCTCAAAAGTACAACCGATTCAATATGAAGTTTTAAGCACAAATCAGTTTATAGATGGTAAATTGCCATCTAGTCTTGATATTCAAATATTTACTCTAAATGACCTCCAATCCGTTACAGATTTTGTAAAGAAAGATATTGATACCGAAGTCAAGAAACTAGAAATAATCCCTGCTGATGCGAGTAAACCAGTTGAGTATAAGTTTTCACAAGATCCGACTGTACCTCCGGTCACTTTAAGAGTCGACAGCGAAAGTTTAGACAAGTTAAGAGAAGTATTATTAACATTGAGAGTTGCTGGACTTGCTGTGATCACTCTGTTATTCGTCGTTATCTTCTTCTTCACATTCATGACCGTAGAATTTAGGCTTTACAATCAGATGGAAGAAATTGGTGTCATGCAATTAGTCGGAGGAAGTCTCTACTTTATACGTACGCCTTATATATTTGAAGGTGCGTTTTATGGCTTCATCGGATCCCTAATATCCACGTTCTTGATAGGTACAGTCCTAATAGTTGTGTTTGTATTAAACCCAACCTCAGCGATTAGCGTGTTCTTATATGAAAACTTTGCCCGACTTCCTTGGCCACAAGTAACACCTTTTGGATGGGTTGGTGTTGTTGCTTTCGTAGGTTTTATCGGAGCGTTCATTGGAGGCTTCAGTACATGGTTCTCAATTAGAAGATATATCCGATAATTAGTTCCCCTACAATACTATTTTCCAATTTCCTTTTTTAGTCATCTTTAACCCTATCGCCCTACTTTGTCGTATAATTGTTTTATTATTGATAACCCATAATGATCGAATTTACAAAGAAAACATTTTTAGAAAATATCCCGGATTACATTATCGACATTGCTGAAACACTACAGAAAGCCCACTTTCAGTCATACTTAGTGGGAGGTAGTATTAGAGACATTCTGCTTGGCAAAACACCTCTTGATTTTGATGTAGCAACGAATGCTTATCCTGAAGAAATTCAAAAAATATTTCCAAAGAACGTTCCAACAGGAGCGAAGTTTGGAACAGTCACCGTTATTGGAACTTCTAAATCCGGTGAAAACTATGATGTTCAAATAACCACATACAGAAACGAAGCAGATTATTTTGGTGGCAGATGGCCAGCTAAAGTTGAATTCGCAAGAACTATTGAAGAGGACTTATCTAGAAGAGACTATACAATCAATGCAATCGCGTTAGATCTACAGAACTTTGATGACACAAACAAAGATGTGACTGAATTGCTCGTAGATCCCTTTAACGGAATTTCCGACCTAAAATCAGGTATTTTAAAAGCTGTTAGGGATCCTATGGAAAGATTGACAGAAGATGGCTTGAGAGCGGTTCGAGCGTGCAGGTTAGCATCTCAGTTGGGCTTTCAAATCGAACCTGAGACATACAAAGCTATTACCGAAACCAACCACATAACTGCTCAAGTTTCAGTAGAAAGATTTAAAGATGAGTTAGTAAAAATACTTTATAAAAGCGCAAAACCTTCGGTTGGACTTAAACTATTAAAGGAATCTGGAATTCTAAAAATCTTTATCCCAGAACTGCTTGAGGGAATTAATGTTGTCCAGCCAGAATTCCATACCGATGATGTTTTTGAACATTCGCTAAAAACTTGTGATCTAGCAGAAGACAGAGTTAAGCTTGCAGCGCTTTTTCACGACATTGGTAAATCTAGAACTAGAATGGAAGATAATAAAGGTATTCACTTTTACGGGCATGATGTAGTTGGAGCTCAAATGACAGAGGAAATAATGCGTAGATTGAAATTTTCTAACGAAGAAATAGAAAGGACCACACGATTAGTTCGATGGCATATGTTCTACTACCCTTCAGCTGACTGGAGAAAGTCAGAAGACGATTTGAAGAAAGGTGAAGACAAAGGCTGGACAGATGGAGCAATCAGAAGATTAATTATTAATGTTGGTGGAGAAGAAGGAATTGACGATTTGTTACGTTTACGAATTGCAGATGCAACGTCCAACCCCAAGAATGATTTTGATCCTAAAGAGCTCGATGAATTAGCTTCCAGAGTTGCTGCTGTAAGAGCAAACGATATGGCACTTAAAATCACTGATTTAGACATCACAGGACAAGATCTTATGAGCAACTTCAATCTGGAGCCGGGTCAAAAATTAGGCGAGACTCTGAAGTATTTGCTAGAGAAAGTGCTAGATGAACCCGCATTAAACAAAAAATTGGATTTGCTACGACTTGCTAAAGATTACTTGAAACTATAGCTATAAAATTCGGGATAGCCTTACCTACTTCATTAATGAGCGGGAAAATGGTATAATTGAACACAACTTATGGCAAAAAACATAAACAAAACAAACACAGATGTATTACTGGAAAAGATACCACCACTACTTGGGGTTGCTCTTTTAATCACTCCCTTAGTTCTAAGCTTTTTCAATCCAGAACTGTCTGCAATACTAATAATCTTATTAAACGTATTCTTCCTTTATAAATCATTCTCATTCGCAGTACTTTTCGCGATTTCCTTAGCTAGAATCCGAAGGGAGGAGTCTGTGAATTGGAGAAAAAGATTAGACTCAATTCTTGATATCAATTCTGCCCTAGCCCAAATAGAACAAAGCATTGAAGGTGCTAAAAAGCTTTCATATAAAGAGTATCTGGCTACAAATAGTAATAAAAAAGTTTCGCGATTTCGTTTCATGCTTGATAAATACGAAACTATTAGATTCTTAAAAATTGAAAGAAATGAACTAAAACGTGTTCAACCAACCGTATCTGATTGGCGAGACATTCAACACGTGGTCATTGTTCCGCATGTCAAAGAACCTGAATCAATCTTAAGAGCTACAATGCAGCATTTAGCTGACCAAACATTTCCTGCAAAGCAAATAAGCGTAGTTTTAGCTGCAGAAGCGGCCGATCCTAATGGAGTTATCGTTTCCGAAAAGTTACGTGAAGAGTTCAAACAAATATTTTGTAACATTTGGGTAACCAATCATGTTCTTCAGGAAGGAGAAGCTGTTGGAAAATCAGCAAATATGGCTTGGGCGGGCAAAGAAGTAACTAAACAGATTGACCTGCTGGGCTGGGACAAGAAGAGAGTTACTATAACTAGCTGTGATGCTGACTCAAAATTACCTTCAGAATATTTCTCATACCAGACATACCTTTTCTCAACCACTCCAGATAATGAGTACCTCTACTTCAACGGGGCTTTAGTTTTATACAACAACATTTGGAGATTACCATTCTACGCAAGAGTGAAGAACTCTATGTCTACAATTTACAACGTAGGTAGACTTGTTCGAACCGATAAACTAGTACCTTTTTCTACTTACACAACTACATTGTGGTTAATTGAAGAAATCGGTTACTGGACTCCTTGGGTAACACCAGAAGATTTCCACATGTTCTTTAAGGGCTTATTTAAATATCCAAAGAAAGTTCGAACTATTCCTATGTATATAAAAATTATGTCCGATGCTGCTGAGGGAGAATCGCATTGGGAAACAATTAGGAACAACTATCTTCAAGAACGAAGATGGCAGTGGGGAATTTCCGATGATGGTTGGGTTTTAAAAAATCTATTCTCAACAAAACTATCGAAACTTTCACCAAGAATGGTCTATCTTTCTGTTCATACTGTGTTTGATCACATATTTGGACCCGTAGGTTCACTTATGATATTAGTGGGAGGAAACATTCCTGCGTTAATTAGTCCTGAATTTGGCTTTACAGTATTTGGTGCAAATTTACCAAGAGTGTCCTCAAGCATTATTCAACTAACTCTATTCTGCTTTATACCTGTAATAATTTTGGATATTTTCCTAAAGCCAAGTGCAAATCATAATATTATAAGCCGAATTAAGCATCTTCTGGAATGGGTGACACAACCCTTCGTTGGCTTTATACTGTCCGTTCTACCAGGTCTAGAGGCTCACACAAGGCTTATTTTTGGTAGATACCTTGAGTACTACGTTACTAAGAAGAAAGGCGAATAAACAATCAAAGTTTTAAGCTATAAGCTAGAAGTTCGAAAACAAGACGGTGGTTCACTTACTCTTTGATATTGGTCCGGCACTTGATGTCGGATTTTTAATCTTCTAACCTTTAATCTTTTTTTAGATATTTGGATTTGGAATTTGGAGATTGGAATTTATTTTATTAAGGTAACGGCGGGATTCGAACCCGCGAATAAGAGTTTTGCAGACTCTCGCCTTACCACTTGGCCACGTCACCAATTTTCCTTTGAATTATACCTTCAAGTAGAAGAAATCCAAAGTTATTTATCTAACACCCAAAGAAATCCTTCATTAGTAATAAAGACAGTATAGTCGTGTGGCTGACTTGTTATTGGTTGCCCTTCAGAACTAATCTGAGTAGAATCGACTATGCCTCTAACTATCCAGCCCCAGAATCCACCATCGTTTTGATAAAATTCGAATACGCTTTGCCATTCAGAAATTCCACCATTAATATCAAAAGAGGAGAATGCTTCTGCTGGACGGTTTTCTTCTGCATCATTGTTAAAGTTATATCGGCCATAAAGCTGTCCCAGCTTGAATATAGTCTGAAAGTTTACAAATATTAATTCGTTTCTAAACTTGATTACTGGCCCAGAAACATGAACAGTATCGCCATAAATTTTAAAGCTGTATTCATCAAAGTTAGATTCTGGTGTGGTTGAACTTCCTATGCCAAATAGCTGACCAAAAGCGGTATTTTCGGATTTCTTGATTTTGATATAGACATCTGCGTATTGCCCTAAAGAATCTTGTTTTCTTTCGGAAATTGTTACCTTGGCAACTTCTTCTCTTTGGGTAAATACAGAATATGTTCGTAATAATAAGGCAGTATAGCCGCTAACTGTTATAATGAAACAGATAATTAGGAATAAACAGAATAAGAGCAACGTTGAGGTAAATTTTACTAGGTTGCGCATACGAGATTTTTAAACTATATTTTTATTATACAAGATGACCAAGTTTATAGAAAGGCAAAAGGAATTCAGAGGTGAGTTCTTAAAACGAAGAAAGAACAAGATCATTCTTGTTTTGGACAACTTCAGAAGTGCGACCCATGTGGCACAGGTTTTCAAAATTGCTTACGCTATAGGTGTAGACAGAGTTTACCTTGTAGGAACGACTCCTAAGCCACCCTTTGGAAGAGAGCTATCTGCTATGTCAGATGGTGCAGAAGGCAAACTTGATGTGCGAGAAAGTGCTTCGACAAAAAAACTAATCCAACAACATAGCGCAAAAGGCTTCGCTACAATTGCCATGGCGATGACTAAGGAAACTCAAATAATTGAAAATATTGAGATAGATGCGGATGTGCTTCTTGTTATGACTGATCAGAATCAAAATTTATCGAAGGAAATTATGAAAGAATGTGCCTACTTAGTCGGGACAAGTAAGTTCAGGAAATATACAGATGCAGGAATTATTAATGATTTAGCGATTGTGCTTTATCATTTGAAGTAAGCCAGATACCTAACGATTAAGTTCATTCACGCTTTTAAAACACAGATCCCGCAATTACTGCGGGATCTTCCTATTATTGGGAGTTCTTAAAACGGCAAGTCCGATGGATCTATATCATCATCTCCACCTGTTGATTCAGGTAAAATCTCTGAATTTTCCTCTGAACTCGAACTTTTACTTGGCTTAGACTTAGGTGTATAAGTTCCTCCTGATCCGCCTTCGCTAGTATCTCCTTCGAATCTAGCTATTAGAATCACCTTTTCTGCAACAATTTCTGTTTTATACTGTTTCTTTCCATCTTGTCCATCCCAACTTCTAGTTTGAACTCTTCCTTGAATTAAAATTCTAGTTCCTTTTCTTATTCTTTGACCTAATGACTCCGCGTTGTTCCAAACAACAATATTGTGAAAGGCTGGTTCATCTACCCACTCTTCTCCCTTTTTGTATCTTCTATTTGTAGCAACACTAAATGAAAGAACGGCTGCTCCGCTTGGTGTAAATCTTAAATCTGGATCTTTTGTGATGTTACCTAATAAGGTTACTTCGTTTAAATCGCCGAACATAATATTTTTTTAACAGTTAGTAACTTATTATAGTTTATAAAGTCGATTTAGTAAAAGTTTATGGCTCAGGAAACTCAACTTCTACTCCTGCAGCAGCTAATGCCTGGATATTCGTCCAATAGCGATAAAGTGGAAGCAACATTGTTTGATTTGGATCGACCCAATGAGGATCAAATTCCGAATCACTTGGAACTTTGGATACTAGTACAGGTTTATTAGGCAACCTAATTACAAAGAATGCGACTTGCTCAGTTGATGTGGGATGTTTTTGTATAGCAAAAAGCGGCGTAATCAGATTTGGAGAAACAAGAATGCCAGTTTCTTCCCAAATCTCCCTTAACAAACACTCGATCAATGTCTCTAGCCTACCTGAAGATAGCAGTTCTCTTTTTCCACCGATTAGCGATAACATTTTAATATTGTTAGTTTTTGTAATTCGATGTTGAAAACAAAGTGAGCCATCAGATGCGATAATTATTGCCACGCAGCCTCGGATTGACTTGTATTCGAGTTCAGTGCTGAGTTCTATTGTTGTTTTGGGGTAGTTAGGAATTTTCATTGGAGTATTATACCCTCACATTGCTTAACTGGTATAATAAATTTATGAAGAAGGTAATTAAGTACATTACGATAGCGCTTTTACTCCTAATAGTAGGTACTTTAATACTTTATGTATCAAGGGGAAATGCGAGAAATACTGAACCAGTCATAGAAGAATTAAAGTACGTTACACCACAAAATTTCCAAATATTACTAAGTTAGAACTCAAAGTAACTTTCCTTCACCTTACCTCCTTCGTACAGTACTATTCCCTCCACTCGTTTTCCTTCAAGTATTTTCGGAAGAAACAACCGATTGTCTTCCCACATTTCGTCATAAGGAATAT
>CAZYSE010000002.1:44679-52255 GCA_964650085.1 uncultured Candidatus Saccharibacteria bacterium
CTGGTTGCATCGATTCTGTTTTAACTGGCTCGCCTTCCCACTCTGTGCAAATGTAAACTTCCATTTGAATATCCCATTTGTCGTTTACATTCAAATATTTGATGTTTCCAACAGCTTTAAATTTAAGTGGTCTGCAGACTATATTTCCATCTTCATATGTTCCAAACTCTTCAATAAATTCTCTTACAAACGCTTCATCGTATGTTTCTCCAGATTCTAACTTACCTCCAACCCCTGCAATCAAGTTTTCTCCAAGATTGTGAGATACTCTTATTCTTCTACCCAAGATAATTCTATTATCTCTAATCAAGTAACCTACAACAGTTTGCTTAAATTGAGGCTGCCTTTTAAGATATTCTTCAATGTTCATATTCGTGTTCGGTAACTAAGTTATTTATAGCAGCGTCAAGCAAATATGCATAGTCAACAAGACTTGAGTAAGTTTCATCATCTGTCTCGAGAAGTGGCCTAACTATTTGTAAATCACAAAACCGTACCATTAATCCTCCCGCAGCCGATAAAAGTTGTTGCCTAACTTCTTCTCTTTCTATTCCCTCTGACGCAGATATACATGCAATTTCAAGGAATTGCTTTCTTGTATTATCGTCATTAAGTAAAGAAATGAACTGTTGTGAGAATGTAAATTTTTCCATTTTTTAATTGTTAATTAGTTGAAGTATACAAATTAGAAATCAAAGTGTCTATGCACACCTTGCACATTTTTTGCACATTGAGTTAAGATGAAGTCATGAAAATATACTTCACCTGCTCAACATCTGAATTTCTTAAGTATGAGAAAAACTATTCTCAGATTAGAGAACTACTAATTAAGGATAACCATATTCTGACTCGCGACTGGATTCCGCATGCCAAAGAATTAGTTTTAAGTGGTGAGATAGAACGAAGGGATATAAAAAAAATCTACAAAGAATGTATGACAGCAATTAACGAGGCTGACGTGGTAATTATTGAAGATTCAATATCAAATTTCAGCACAGGGCATCAAATAACCGTAGCTCTTCAGAGGCAGAAACCTACGTTAGTGCTATGGGCTAAGCCAAAGCAAGCCCATTTTAAAACGTCTTTTATTCAAGGAGTTGAATCGGATTTGTTGGAATTTGAGGTTTACAACGATGAAACTTTGCGTAAAATTATCAAGACGTTCATTAAAAAGTACGAAAATTCTAGACAAAGAAATAGGTTTCATTTAGTTCTGAATGAAGTTGAGCGAAAATACTTAGATTGGGCACAGTTTAAGAGTGGAGTTAGTAGAACTCAGTTGATTAGAGATTCTTTGCGTAAAACAATCGATAACGATGAAGAATACTCAGAGTATTTAAGTGAATAAAAAACTCCCTCCTACTATGCCAAGGCTTCGTAGGATGGGAGTTAATCAATGGAACCCTACGCAGCTTTAGCGTAGTAGGGGTCGGATTAGTTTACAAAAGTCAACGCTTTACCTTTCTTTCCGTATCTACCTGTTCTACCAATTCGGTGAACGTAGTCTTCGTAAGTTTGTGGTTCGTCGTAGTTGATTACCAAAGTAATATCTGGAATATCCAATCCTCTAGCTGCAACGTCTGTTGCTACTAAAATATTGATCTCGTCTGTCTTAAACTTAGAGATAACTTTATTTCTAATGTACTGTGACTTGTCTCCATGAATAGAGTCAACCTTTAGTCTTCTGTCATATAGATTATCAGCAACCTTATCAGCTTCTCTTTTCGTTCGTGTGAAGATTAAGATTTTTTGATTTGGCTCTGATTCAATGATTTCAACTAATTTGTCGATTTTGCTTCCATCTCTACCGATTCTAACAACGTCTTGATCTACGCTTTTAGTAGCAGAAGTTCTTGCAATTTCGATAGTTACAGGATCTCTCAATAAAGTATGAGCAATTTTTTCTGCAGGCTTGTCCATTGTTGCTGAAAAGAATACAGATTGTCTTTCTGCAGGCAACTTAGCAATTAATGCTTTGATTTCGTCTACAAATCCCATATCTAACATTCTATCAACTTCGTCGAGAACTATAGTATTGAAGTTTTCAAGTTTTAACACTCTTCGATCTTCTAAATCCTTTAGTCTACCAGGTGTTCCAACTACAAATTGTGGATTTCTTCTTAATCCTGCGATTTGTCTGTACGCACTTGCTCCTCCAATTATAGTTTCTGCTCTTAGATTTGTTCCTTTACTTAAAGTTCTAAACTCATCAAAAATTTGAGTAGCTAGTTCTCTAGTTGGTACAACAATTAACACTTGTGTTGTTTGATTATCTAAAGCTTTATCCATTAGTGGAACTAAGAAAGCAGCTGTTTTTCCTTGTCCAGTTGAAGCTAAACCTACAACATCTTTTCCCGCAAGAATATGTTTGATAGTTTTATCCTGAATTTCTGTAGGATGAGTATACCCTTTCTCTTTGATGTTATCTTTTAACACTTGGTTAATTCTTACATCATCGAAAGCAGAGCTAGCTACATAACTATTGATTTGCTCCATAGTGTCTGAAGTAGCAATGTATCGCTCGTGTCCGATTTTTTTACCTTCGAACCTTCCTCCTCTAGAACCTCCTGATCTTCCTCTTCCTCCTGATCTAAAGTTTCCACCACCTGAACTTCGTCCGAATGATGAGCCTCCAGAATTTCTTCCATAGCTACCTCCTCTTCCTCCAAATGATCTCATTGAAGATTCTGATGATTCGCTTCTGTTAGAACTTTCTGATCTGTTTCCATAAGAAGAGTTACCTTCTCGGGATGATGATCGTCCGCCTCTATTGAATGGTCTTCTTTCTGATGAACCTTCTGAACCGTAAGCTGGTCTTTCAGATCTCTCTGAGCTTGGTCTAGTTGGTGTTTCTAGAAAATCTTTCTTGGCGCTTGTCCATGTTCGAGTATCTCGTTGAGAACCCTCAGATCTAGGACTGTCTGATCTTGAACCTCTGTATCCTGTTGTAGGTCTGTCGCCAGATCTAGACGTGGGATACTTACGTCTTGTTTTGTTGAACATAGTATTTTTTGTAATAATTAATTCTCGGCCTTATATCTTATTATCTTAAATCGATTAAGATATGACCCATCCCGCATAAAGCGAGGAATCGTCAAAATAGACTGCGAGAACCAATTAACCAAAATACTTTTCGCAGAGAGCTACTTTGAAGTTATCCGTTTATTATACCATAGATGTCTTGAAGTATACAAAGAAATTTGAGCCTATAGTATGGAGCCCACCTCCGATACCCCCTCTGTGCGTTGACTATACCAGCTTAAGCACGATTATGTTCCTCCAAGGGTCTTCTACAGAATATTCCGTTTCGGATAATTTATTTACGACTACAGAAGCTGATTCAATATTGCTAATCACCTTGTCGAATAATGATTTGTCTAAGTAATTTATATTGAAGCTTTTCAATCCATATTTTAGAGGCAATCGCTTTCCTGCATTAGGGCTTTCCCAGTTATTCATTCCTAAATGATGATGGTAGTTATCTTTAGAAACAAATAAGGTTTGAGCACTTTGGCTCATAACATCGAAGTTTAATACATCTACATAGAATTCTTTAGCTTTTTCGATATTTCCTACTTTTAAATGCATATGGCCAATTCTAATTAGAGGCTCTGAATCGTTAACATCCAAATGTGCTTGCATATAGAGGTTTTGATCGATATACACACTACCCATAATAGGCTTCCCTTCAGAATCAAATGCTACTTCGCTTAGTGGTTTATCAAAGTACAATTCGACTCCATTTCCCTCGGGATCTGCAAAATAGAAGGCTTCTGTAGCTCCATGATCTGAACTGCCTTGGTATAAATCCATTCTCTTGCTTAAAATCCCACTAATCGTAGAGGCTAACTGTGCTCTTGTTTCGTAAACCAAAGCTGAATGATACAAACCTGCATCTCTTGAAGGTGCATAAGTATACTCAGCCTCTTGAATAAGTTCGATAACTACCGATGTATCTGAACCTAACTTTACATTTGTTGCAGACTCTTCAATTACCTTTAATCCTACTAACTCAGTATAAAATTGCTTTTGTTTCGCTAGATCTTGAACATAAAGTTGTAAATTAGAAAGTTCAATTGATTTCGTATTGTTCATATTATTAATAAGTCCAAATATTACCAATATAGATATTATTATAGTCGGGATCAGAAATAACCCGTAGTATATGCACGATTTAAGTTTTTTAGTTTGAATCTGAATTTTCATAGATTAGGTATAAAGCTATTACTCTAATCTATGTAACATATTTCAATTATCCGTAGATTCTTTTTATATGGAATTTCCCCTTCAGCTCGTCCAACCTACTGCCCAAATTCACGATATGATATCTCCTAAAATAGTTCTCGATGTTTTCCAGATCTGCAAGGAATTTAGAGTACGCATTTGGGTTCATAGAAATATTCAGAACTTGAGGAAAATCTATTACAACTGCATGTCCGCGATACCAGAGAATATTGTATTCCGACAAGTCCCCATGAACAAACCCATTTTCAACAAACAGAGCCACACATTCCATAACTTCCTCAAAGCACTTCTCTGCTTCAGCTCGGCTGAATGCAATTTCATCTAGTCGTGGTGCCGGGATTCCATCTTTTCCGATAAACTCCATGAGAATGTAATCTTTTCCATGCAAATAAACTTTTGGAATATTCGAACTCATTTGAGATAGCATTCTCATAATCTTAAATTCTCTTTCTGTCCACAAAGCAACTAGTGAGTCCTTTCCTCTATCCGTTTTGTTTCGAATAGCTCTAGCAGTTCTATGATCCCCGATTTCGGCATTCATCATGTATGTAGTCTTTGTTGAGTATTTTTGATTCTCTTTATAAATCTTAAGTGCGTATTCTTTCTTATCTGCTTCGATTAAGTGAACAGAAGCTTCTTTGCCAGATTTGATTTCTTTAATGTATTTGACGTTCTGAAAGTGTTTATCCAAATCGTCTATGATGCTTTCTAATTGCATATATAAATGTAAAGATCCGAGGATTGCAGAAATTGGTTGGAGGTTACGAAGTTATTTACCCTGTTGAATAATTCGAGTCCCAGTTGTATTTTTTGTTTCTGAAGTTTCCATGGGATCGAATTAATAAGTAAATGGTGTAATTTTACCACGATTATTGATAAGAATTACATGTTGATGCTATAGTTCCTGTATATTTTTTAAATAAGATTTATGCCAGAAGATACATTCGAAGTGAAGAAAGCTATCCCTTCTCCACTAACTCAATTCCTTAATGTGAGCCCTCCGGGAACTCTTTCCATAAACATGGTTACTGACTATTTAACTGGCCATTATGGGGACAATGTAACCAAAAAGCAGTTAGTTCAAGCATCTAAAAAGGTAGCAAAGACAATTGAAGAATTGGAAGGGAATCCGGACACCAATCCAGCTGTGTTGGAACTTATAAAAAGGGTCGCCAGTTTGTACGAAGCTATTCTCGAATCTTTCAAGAAAGTTCAAAGCGATGATAGTTTAGAAAATTTACCAACAGACGAAAGAAAATAGATGAATTCATTTCTCCAGCTTGTTCAGCCTGAAGAGGACCTAGACGGTGCTGGAACATACCTACCAAAAGAGTCATTTGAGATTGAAGGTGTTGATATTTCTTCAATCAAAGGCGTGAGCATTGGCTCTAGGAATTTTCCGTTTCGAAAAGGCTTTAACCCAGAATTCTCCAGGGCAATACTTGATTCGTCAGTAGGTGAAAGAGTAAGCCATAGCACAGCGAACCTAGTACAGATTTCTCGATCACACGCAAGATCTTTGGAATGGAGATTAGGTGAGCTACGACACGTTGTTTGGCAGGATGAATTTGGGCACATATTCACTTCAATAAATATAAAAGGGAATGTTTTTATTGATCCCGAAGTGGCGGTTTCTCACGGTGATCAACCTTACATAATCCTGGGCATGGATAATTCGCATTCACTTAGGCGGCGAATTCTTGCTTCAAGGATCTTAAGAGAAAACGGGATACCCTGTGAATCTACAGAAAGAGTAATAAAACCTACGGAATTTCCATTAGCAGGAAAAAAGTTAAGCCAAACGCAATTAAAACAACGATTGATTGCTAAACTCCTTTCGAAGGGTCAAATTAGGGATTTAGAAGCTACAGAGCCTGCGGAATTCGATGCTGAACAAGCTGCAAAGGTGGCTGATTATCTCAGTAATACAGCTCTTTTGATTTATGTCCGAGCGATGCCAATCAATGAACGATTAGAAGATTTAAGACGCTGCCGAAATCGAGAAGAATTCATACAGGTTATTGGGAACATTTTCAGATGTGTAAATATAGCAAATTCTTATAACGGTTTAGAAACATTTTCGATAGATAAAGAAGGAGATGTCGAAAGGTTCTTAGGAGAATACATCCCAAAAGTTTTTGCAGCAAACCTTGCTAAGATGCATAACCTAGGGTTGGTGCATGAAAGCCTTTCTCCTAGTAATATTCTGGTGGATGGGAGTTTGGTTGATCTTGATACTGTACGCGGCGCGCTACTTGGAGATGCAGAGGTCGCGGAAGCAGATATTTCTGTAGATTTGGTTGATGCCATGGAATCTATAGCAGATGTCTACAGATTTATATCCGTCTCAAAATTTGTATCTGTTGATCTTGAGAATGCTATTACTTTGCTGGCAAACGAATATAACAGGCAAAGACATGGCGTTAACTTAGATTTGAGTACAAAGTACTTGCTTGCAGATAATTTTAGAGAATTTTGTGAGTACCTTCAACTTGACATACCTAGGATAGCTCAGGAGATTCTCAAGGAAGAACCTGATTGCAGTTTCGAGGACCTATGGCAAATGATTATGGATAAGTTTAATTTCGCTAACCCTGCGCTTGGTACCCCCGCTGCACTTATAGATTACCATACTTTCAGAGCTTCTATAGATTTAAGAATATCTCGTGAGTTCTACGATGAGTTTTGTAAAATGGCAGTTGAGCATCAAGCTACAGCATTGCAAGCTGCTGAATATATCGCATTTCAAAATATGTACCGCTTTGTAGCAGAAAATTATGAAGGACTCGTAGAACCTACGCTCAAAAAAGCAGAGGAGGAGGCTAAAGAAGCCCTGCGGCTATCCATATACGGTGTTGCTGAAGGTTAATTAGTCCTTCTTTCCTACATAAACTACTTCAAAAAGAATTCCATCTGGAGATTCGAACATTATTTGATAATATGTTTCTGTAGCGTCTCGAACGAACTCTGGTCTGTGTTTTGGAGTTTCAAAAAGCATATCAGATGCCATTTCCCTAACGACTTTCTCGATTTCATCTACATCGGACTGCTTTCCTACTTTTATTGAAATATGATTTGTTCCGAAGGCATCGTAATTCTGAGTCTTTTGTACTTCTGATTCAGAAAACCAGATACTCACTCCTGATGGATCTGAGAATCCTAGCATTGTTTCGTCGTCATATGATTCGGTCCAACCTAATGCTTCCATTAGTTTGCCGTACCAAGCTTTGTTTTTGATATTTACGTTTACTTGAAGATGATAAAAAGATGATTCCATAGGTTTTGTTATAACTAAGGATATTATTGCATAAAATGGGAGGGTTGTAGAAGT
>CAZYSE010000003.1:0-1732 GCA_964650085.1 uncultured Candidatus Saccharibacteria bacterium
CAATGAATACCTTGTTAATATTTTTATCACCTAATTGGATTGAGTTTTCATTAACGAATCTACTAACATAAGTTTCGTATGCACTTTTTGTAGGAGGTGTTGATACTGGAGGAAATAGTAAATCAGATTGAGGAGTATCATTTTGTTGAATACTTGCTGTACGCACATACAAGCAAGTAATAGTTATTAATACTACAATAGAGATTGAACCTAACTTTGCAACTTGTTTCAACTTTTCTCTGCTAAGTTTCATATTAGTTAATGTTAGATCTTTCCAAGTCACTAGATTTGTTTTCTAAATACTATTATTCTATTCTAAGTTCCACTGTGGCAAGTGCCAAAGCATCAGGTAATTTTAGATTGATTTGTGATGATGTTATAGCGGAATAATAACCTAATGCTCTATCTAAAATCATTATCTCATACAATTCAATTTGCAAATCGTTTTTCTTTAAATTTGAAACAGGATTACATAAGGCTAATTCGTGCCTAGGGGCTACTACATTTATAGGATCAACTTGAACACAGGAAAATGATTCGAGAACCTCAGCAATTGAAGTTTTTTCTTATTTAACCCTGAGTGATTTATTAAAAACTGTTTTAGCTGTTGTTTTGTAAAGTCGACTGTCATTGAGTAAGTTTAGATTTTTTTCACACTATTGGCGGTTGTTTCTATGCTGGTCTGAACAGTTCTAACAAGCAAATCAGTTAGGGCATCACTTTCCTGTATAGGATTCTTAGATAAATTTTCTGTGGGAGACGTAAATATTTGATTCATTGTCTTTTCCATAATCATAATGTTCTCATCTCGTCCTTCCTCTTGTTTTGCGATTTTTTGCAATTCATCTCTATATGCAGGAATCGCAAGGGAAACCGCAGACTTAAAAGCATATTCCTCTTGAAGTTTTCTATCATTACCAAATTGTCGAGAAAAAAACATCACACTGTAGATAACTGGGGCAGTTAAAAAAAGTTTGAAAATAAACCATCCATCAACATTTCCCGTAGAAAAATTAGAAGCAATCCAAATCCCAATACCAACTAACGTGAGTAAGGAAATTACTAATGCGATAGCCCATACAAAAATCCTAGTTTCTAACTTATCCGCACGCACGCCGAAAGAATTAAATAAATTATTTGCAGTCGCTTTTAGTAGCAAATCACTAATCTTGGTTTGTAGCTCAATATGCTCTGTTACAATCTTAGTTGAACCTTCAATAGTTCTTTCTAGCTGATTCTTTTTCCCCTCAATAATGCCGTGGAACTCTTCTATGCCGCCTTTTAGAGTATTTATATCTGAAGTAGCTTGATTGGATTTTATTAAGTTATTTTCAAACTCAACATTTTTTGTAGTCGCATTTTCTGCAATTAAACTTGTTGAATCTTTCAGAGCATTTATTGCAATCAAAGCAGTTTCCGAATCTTGTTTTATTTGTTTTATTTCATCAAGTTCTGTCTCAACTTGGTTTTTAGCCTCTAGCGCATCTTTTAATTTTATTTGAAGGTCTTCGTTTTGCTTAATTAAGTCATTAAGCTCTTTTAGTTTAGCTGCGTAACTTGGAAATTTATTAATTTGTGCTTCCAACCCAAGGACTTTTACTTCGTCGCGAATTCGATCGACTTCTTGTATGAACGACGTAATTAAGTTTTCTCCGGAAGTAATTTTCGGAACTATGGTGATAATATTACTGAGATTGGATATTAGCTGATTTCTTCTACCTGCGCTAATGGT
>CAZYSE010000003.1:1742-47362 GCA_964650085.1 uncultured Candidatus Saccharibacteria bacterium
AGAATATTCTTCTGCATGGCTGAGATGAGCAAGTCAGCAATGTGCACAATATCACTGGTTGCATCGGATAATTCATATTCCTGAAAGCTAGTTTCCCAACCATTTGTCAATGCGACTGAACGGAGCGCTGTTAGGTCTAAAGCTTTTAATTGATTGATAAGGTTTAGTATATTCTCTATTGTTGGCTTCATCTATGTTATTTAATATTTATTACTTTGCTTTATCATAAATTTCAGGGTCAACTTTTGCTACAAATCCCTTTGGAAGTAGTTTAAACTTTTCATGGATCTCCCAATACAACTTGTCCCATTTGGCTTTTGCATCAAAAGCCTTTTGCATATCCTCTACGTTATGTCCTGTTGGAGTGTAGTCAATACTCAAAGGTCTTGAAGAAATATATTTCTCAACCTCTTTAATAATTGCTTTAAGTTCTCGTAAGTGAAGTTTTTCTTCTCTTCTTAATTCGAACCAAATTACGTGCAAACGAATTTCATCTTCGTCATAATAGCGTGTTCTTGAAATCTGTTCTCTAAACGCTTTGAGCTTGTTATCATTATCCCATCGAATAAGCGTTCTTATACTAACTTTTAAAAGTTTTGCCGCTTCTGAAATTTTTATATATTTGCGTTGGCTACTCATGATAACTTCATTGTACACCCTACAGACAATTAAGAGCAACTGTCATTGAGTAAGTTTAACATCGTCAAAATCTATTCAATTCCCAAAAAAAGCAATATAATCAACTCTATGAACTATAAAGCCGTACTAATAGATTTTGATGGCGTTATTTGCAACAGCAAGTATTTTCGTGAGGTCTATGCTGAAAAATTTGGTATGGATATTAACATTCTTACTCCATTTTTTGACAACCTAAAAGAGACTGTCGTTATTGGAAAAGGTGACCTTAAAGATCAGTTAGCTGAAATCATAGATACTTGGGGTTGGAAAGGTACAGTAGACGAACTTCTAGAATTTTGGCTAACAGAAGATCCAGATATCGATATTCGATTTATAGAAATTGCTCAAAAACTACAGGGCTTAGGTTTAAAGGTGTATCTAGCTACCGACCAGGAAAAGTACAGAGCGCAACACATTTGGGAAACGCGTGGGCTACAAAATTGGATGGATGGGAAATTTGTATCCTCCGAGATAGGCCATCATAAAGATAGAACCAATTTTTTTCACCATGTAATAAAAACGCTAGATTGTAAACCTGATCAAATTTTATTCTTTGACGATTCAGAGAAGAAGGTCTTATCTGCCAAAAGCGCAGGAGTTAAAGGATTTGTATTCAAAGACTTCGAACGGTTTGTGCACGACTTAAACAAAATTTTAAGTATAAATCTATGAATCCGAAGTACTCTTATCCTAAACAAACATCATTTGAAGACGAAAGTAAGCCAGTTAAGCTTCTTGAACTGTTCAACAAAGTTTTTGACGCTCTTGAGGGTAAACCTGTACAATTTACTAATTCAATTGGATACATCACACATGTCCGATCTGGACACAGTGAACTAAACCCTGATGTTAAGATGTTGAGCTATTTTCGCGGAGGAATCTTTTCCATAATTCTTTATAATCCAAAGGAGGAGATGATTGCGGGTAGGTGGCATTACAATCTCGAGATGCCAGCAATTCAAATACAATCTACTCTCGAGAATATTGCTGAACACTTATGAACCACCTTGCAGTTTACTCTAAAAAGAGAAATGAAGATTACATAGATAGATTACTAAATGGTGAGGTAACCCTAGATATCAAATGGATGTATAACAAGGTCGCACCTTATCAAAAATTACACAAGGAGGACATAATCTACATCAAAGAATCTAGCGGACCCGTTGTGGGTAGAGTACAGGTTGATTTTTTTGACTACATAGAAGTAATTGATCCTGAACAAATCCATGATATTATGAAAACACATTTTGAAGAAATGGGATTTGAGGATGAAGCACAGTTGAAAAGATATGCGCAAAAAAAGTCTAATAAGAGATATGGAACACTTATAAAGTTCAAAAACCCTATTAGATTTAAACATTCAGTTAAAATCCAAAAGCTTGATAGGAGAGTTTGGATAGCTGATTATATTTTACCTATAGATTTACAAATACTTTAATATGAACCAGAATCCACAAAGCGAGCTATGGATGAAATTATTACCAGGTAATGGCGAAGGAGGACACATGTCTGGTTTATACTCGACTACTGACCAAATTATCGACCTGAGATGTAATAATAATGGCGGTTTCTGGATGCAGTATAAATACGGCCCGATATATTCAATCAGTGCAGAAGATTATCACAAGATAGCAAAAGCTCTAAAAACCAGAACGCCTGCAGACATTATAGAAAGTATGATCTTGAAGATGGAACTAAACGAGGTAATGGTAAAAGAAGAAGCCTAATTGTCTTCCTCAAGTTCTTCAAATGCTTCCCCGATTCTTCTTCGGAACAGAAAGAGTATGCTTGCAGTTACGACAACAATCTCTAGACCTATAATAAAGTAGATCTCCACCTTACTTCGCACCACTGATTCGGTACAGTCTAATAATCTAGTAGATGACCCAAACTTACCTGCCGTACTTTGATATAGTGAATCCTGACTTTCAGCACTCAAAAAAATCCCTTCTTTTTCAAGAACAGAAGCTATGTCCACTGGTTGATTAAATTCCTCAACTAACTTGTCTAGAAGACTTCTTTTAGTTTGAGTTGCATCCCTACAATTTAACTCTACTTTGCTCTCTGGGTATTTATCTGAAATGATTAAGAAATCAAACACATATTCGTCTGTAGAAAACATAGAATAAGTTATTCCATTGACAATGTCGTCAGTTTTGAAGATTGAGCTAGGTGTTAATGTAATGTCTACAAGATCACCTAAAGGGAAATCTAAAGTATAGTCACTTTGGCTTTCAATGGTTTGTTTGCCTACAGAAAGAAGTTGGATATTCTCAGAATTGAAAAACAAAATACCTACGATTGATAATCCTAAGACTACCCAAACAAATGCTAATGTATCTAGATATTTCCCTTTCATTCTTAGTAGACTATTAACGCCATTCTATTGGCAAATGACCAGTAGTAATCAAAAGTTCCAACATCGATCCAGAATGGTCCAAACCAAGGGTCATTTAAATAAAAACTTGTAGGTGCCTCTACTGGTCCTGTAAAACCTGTTACTACTCCACCGTGCATTCCACTAAATGCATGAACATAAGTTCCATCGTCCGAGGTCCAAGAAATATTCGCTCCGCTACTAACACCATTGTATCTCCAAATTACAACAGGTCGACCTTGTTGCACTTCTCTAGCTAAATCAGAAACATTCCAGCCAACTCTAGGATCTGAAGATATTCCTCGTGCTGCGAAAATGTTTTGTATCGGTGGGTAATACACTCCATAGCCCCAGCTACCATCAGCGTTTCCAACGTATTCAGCATATGGATTTCCCGTCCATGAATCTGAAACTCTATTTGCATCGTATCCAATTTCTGCAATTAAACCTGTAGCATCTGCGGAGAAACCCTTGTATGCTAACACCATCTTTGCGGTGTAAATGTTACAAGAGAAACTACCCGCAGGTTGATAGTAAATAGGCATTGTAAACACATAAACATTAGATCTGGTTGTAAAACTGAATGATTCTGTAGTAGCACTTGGTAATCCGTGAATGGATTTTATACCTGCAGCTATTTGCACCGTATAAACAGTATTAAACGCCATAGGTTGCAAAACTGCATAGACCATTGTGTTCCCTTCCCATCTAAATACTCCAGGAACTCCAGGAGTGACAGTCAGCTTACTTTGAGCATCAGCTGTATCTACTGGTTGGTCAAAAGTAATTTTAATATCTGCATATTCACTTACATATGTAGAACCGTTTCTAGGTAAATGATCGATCATTCCTACCTTACCTACAGTTTTGAAGTCATAGATAATTTCTTTATCTGTTACACCATCCATTTTGCTACGCATTCCACTTTCGAATTTGACTTTGTAAGGCGTATCTTTTGGAAGTGGAGCAACATTAACAAAATTTAGTGTTTTGTCATCGTCCCATTTAAATTCTCCTTCGATTGCTGGCTCAATAGTAACTTTTTCCTCTACACTTTCTTTGTTCATTTCTTCAGAAAATACGATTTTGATCTTCTCATCGGATCTCACGATGTTACCAGTAGGTGCAAATGTATCAATCAACGGCTCTTTAACAGTAGTAAATTTAAGATCTTTGACTTTAACAATATCGCTAGTTTCAACTATTTCTTTCGTAGCAATGTTTACACGTTTTGGTTGGTAGAAGATTGTGACTGTGTACGCCTTACCTTGATCAAGTAATTCCTTTGGAGTAAGTTTCAAAACTTTATCAGGAGTAAATTCTAATTCGAAATCTACAACAGGCACCGATTTGAAGCTCCACTCGACAAGATCACGACTTTCTCTATCTAGTTTTAAATAGATGCTGTCTTCACGCTTTACATTATCTGCGTTGTTTTCAGGAAAAGTAGATTCAATCAAAGGTAGTGGGGGAGCTACGAACGCAAAACCGTATTCGTGCTGAGTAGGGTCAGTAAATTTTTTAATACCAGAAATGTATAGTACGTAACGCTGGTTTGGATATGAAGAAATATCAATAATAAACTTTCCTTTTCTTGTAAGAGCTTTATTTCCCAGATATGGTTCCCATTCCCAATAACCTTCAATTTCCGGAGTAATCGTAGGTTTAAGCGTTGAAACATCTACAGGAAGATTAAAGAACACTTCTATTGGTTCATCATAATCAGGTAATGCTTGAGCATATTTTGGATAATGGCTCTGTAGTTCTGGGTGTCTAAATACATAAGATCCCAAGAATAATCCAATGAAAGATAAAATCAAAATTACATTGAATAACGCAAACCTTTTCTTACTGAATCTCGATTCGTATAAACCAATAGTTATTTGAAACAGATTCCCAATCACAAAAAGTCCAAGTATTACAAGCATCGCCCCTGCATAAATATTGAAGTCAACTTTACTTAAATAGTAAGTGATGTCCTCAGGTGCCGTTATATCCAAGTACAACCAGCAAATTAGGTAGGCAGCAATTGACTGTACTCCAATTATTGCTAATATAATTTTGAGGGTTTGCTTGTTTATTCTAGAGTAGAATTTCTTCGGAAAATGAAGAATTCCTTGATGTGCTTTTAGAGCACCTTTTTCTGCTTTTGAAAATAGAAAAAATACTGGGTAAAAGGTTTTTGAAGCAACTTTCTTACCTTTTGATTTAAAAGGAGATGTTTTTACTTCCTTAACCGGATCTTTTTGGTTCTTTCCGTTAATCTCCATCTGTAAATGATACCTTATTCCAGTTATTATAGGTAGTTTCTAATGTAGAATACACTACAGGCCCTCTATCTTCTCTAAAAATAAAGTTACCTGTATAGTCGAACAAACCTCTGATTTTTGTACTATCAAACACTGGGAAGCCATGCGGGTGGCTCAAATATGTTAAGACTTGTGGTTTAGATAGTACGTCACCTTTTGTAGGATAATTTTGATTAAATCGAGAGAACAATTCGTCTAGAGGAAACCAATATGAGTCTGCTCCATTGTTAGGAAATTCCCAAATATTTAGTCTTTCACCTGTCCAGGTATTAATATTGTTCCTACTAGGTAAAAACGGAGTTGTTGTCGCAGATAGATTCCATGGAATAATTGTACTGCCTGTCCATGCTGGGTTCAGAACTCCTCCCGTTCTACCTGAAGAGTCGAGCACAAACCCTTTGTTTGAAAGCGCTTGCAAAAGTGCTATGCTAGTCATCCAACCACCTGACCTAAACATAGTTGGTCTAGGTAAACCATGTTCAGCAAACTTATCTATACTCCATTGTAGTATTTTTTCATTTTCTGCTTGTGTGTATGCATCTAAGGAGGTTTCGTCTCGATTGCTTCCAACAATTTGAGCTTCGGGTCGCTTGGTTACACCAACTTCTTCAAGTAAATCCGCATAGTAATGTAAATGTAATCCAATTGCATCTCCTTGTCCTCTTCTTTGGTTCACTAAATTTACATAATATTGTGCGCTTGCAGGGTCGACAGAGTAAATCGAGTATTGATTTTTTACGAAGATTCTCGGATTGAAAAAATGTGTTACAGGTACTCCATACTTGGAAGAAATATCAAATATATCATTAGATTCGTATGCCCCTACACCCCAACCTTCCCAGTCCATAGTCCACGTTAAGTAAAGCGGATAACTAACATAGAAAGGTATTTTGTAAGTATTATATACGTTTATACTGTCTCTAAGTTCTATAGCCGTTGCCTCGACTGTATAGTAACCTGGATTTAAATTTGTAGTATCAATATCTGATGCATATGTAAGACCGTCTGCACTTGTCATTTCACCCTGAATATCTGTATTTTCTACTTTGTAAATTATGTATTCTACATTTTTATTTTCGACTGGGACTTTAACACTGAAAGTAAGTCTTGGATTTTCAGGATAATCTTTTAGGAACCACCTCTTATTAGTGCTTGCTTCGAAGGCATGTTGCGTTTTGTCGCCTAAATTTACATCGACAGCATTATCTATCCCGGCTTGATCTTGTGGTGCTGGAGATAATTCTGAATAGTCGTTTCCGTAATAAATGAAGTACTGCAAATCACCAGGATTGTATTTAAACAACACAGCTGTTCTATCTGTGTTTGGATCTCTAATAATTATTGGTACTTCTTTATAAGTTATTGCATCGTACTCCACAACTCTTATATCTTCGCCAGAGTGTTTCCTTAGACGGTTTTCTTGCACAACAGCCGAGTGATTCAAGGTTATTTTGGACCATCGTTGTGAAAGGAAAATTTGATCACTTGTGAGGTCTTCTACATTTACTTTTTGGTAGTATCTAAAATTGTCTTCGTACCACTTTTCTGCAGAGCTGTTAATTACGAAACCACGCTCAACTTCATTTACGTTTACATTTAAGTCTTTACCACTTACGACTCTGTTGTCAGTGATGACTAAGAAAAACGTTGCCCCAACTATGAACGCTAAGAGGAAAGGCAATACAATATTAACAAAGTAAAAATCTGTATTAAGATAGCCATCTAAAACGTAGTAAGCACCAATAATTTTTTCTTTTACAAAAATTATTAAAGTGGTGAGTGCAAGTACTCCAATGTAAAAGAATAAAACATACATGAATCTATCAAACCTCCACTCAACTTCTGCATATTGCGCATCCATGTAGTATTTGAAAACTAATAGTAGCGCAGTATGAATTACAAAGTAAGATAATGCGTTTTTACTAATAAACGTAACTAATCCTCGAACACGATTGAATAGTGTTTCGATTCGTAAAACGGTAAAAAGCACTATTAAAGAAAGCGCTATGCTTAGTAGTACAAATCCGATTTGTGGTGGAAAACGATGACTGAATACAGAGTACCCAAAAAGAGTGTCCGGAATAACAAAATTTAGTAATACAGAAATTATTGTTAAACTTCCAACAAGGCCTAGTAACATCATAAGTTGCTTTCTAAATGCTGCTTTAGATAATTCGGCTCGTTGAGATAGAAGCTTTCCAATAAATAGCCCTGTTAGGAATATAGGGAAGTATTGTAAAAAAGGAAATGTGTGAACGTTACCATGTCCAGAAAATAGTGCCTTAATTAGGTTTAACCTATCCTGCCCCAAATCAACTTGATATAGAATAGTTCCTACAAAATACGAGATTGCTCCAGCAATTACTAGGATTCTGTAGTCTTTTAATAAAAATTTGTAAACTCTTCTAAAAAGTAACAAGCTTAAGCTAAACACTACAAAAGTCACTAAGAATTCTGTGAATTCAGGGACTCTTAGTAGTAGAATTATTTGGAGAATATCAGTAACTATTGCTTCGCTGGTGTTTGTAGTAAAAGCTAGACCATAAGCAAACAATGAAAGAGCAGCAAGAACATAATACGCAAGTAAAATTTGAAGTGTTCTTTTCAAAGATTTTAATTGTCGGTGCCTAAGATTCCTTCTACTATTTGCTTCGAGAGAAATAGTTGTAAAGTAGCTGGTAGATCCGGAAACTAGCAAGAAAAGTGTGAAAGATATGGTTCCCCCAAATGCACCTACTAGAAACGCAATCTGACTTGCTCCTTCTTTGTGGCTGAAAACAATTGCTACTACGTGAGTAACAATCATAAAGAGTACAGCTAAGGCACGAGTAATATCTATAGAAAATATACGTCTTGAATTTCCTTCTCTGATCTTTTCGATATTCCTTGTTGTTTTAAGTTTCAAAAATTTCTTCATATTTTAATTTTCATCTGGGATTTTTGTAGCCCAATTTATCTTGTCATCAATACTCATTCCGAGAGCATACTCTGTGGCTGCTTGTAAAAATGGAAATAAGCAGTACAAAAAAATATTAACCAATCCTAATGGCAAGAACAATAAAACCGTAATTATTATTGTTACTAAAGACATCTTACTATTTTCTAAGGTTAATTTGAACACCCAGGGGCTTCCGATTATAAGCAGAACAAAGCTTATATATGAGAGTGAGCTTAACAAACCGGCTGTTGGGCTTAAAAAAAGAAAAAGAATAATAGCGGCTGGAAGTGCTTTCAAAAGAATTGTTACATCTAGGAAGTAAATAAGCTTAAGTGTTTTCGAAAACAAATTCATTTTAGCGCTTAGTATAGATTTAATTGCATCAGGGAAAACGATAATACCCCAACCCCATCTATGGATTTGCTTGTATTGTTCAACATGGGTTGCTAAATAGTTTTCTGACTCGATACAATCAACGGAAATTGGAATGAAAAAGGATCTGCATTCAAAGTCACCGTCAAAATATTTAAACGCCCGCCAGTATATTGGCGAATCGTCTATTGAAATGGAGGTGTCCCAGTAGTTAATTGCGACTAATGTTTTAAGTGGGATAGTAAAGCAAGAAAACGTATATCGGTTTTGATTTTCCGTAAAAGCAGAAGACAATGTCCCAATGCTTATCCCAATAGATACAATTCTTATCGCAACAGGAACTCGGTTTATATTGTTGTCGAATTTGTAAATTCCAGTTTGGTAGAAAACATTTTTCCTCTTTGAATCTTTTAGCCATTCATAAGCTACTCTTGCAAAGTAATTCTTATGGAATACAGTATCCGCATCAGGTGATGTAACTAAGAAGTCTTCGATCTTCATATTTGAAGATTCCAGATATTCAACAGCTACTCTGACTGCATTTGTTCTATTAGCTGCAGCACCTGCAACTTCCATCTTGCCTAAATAGTGTTCGACTATCAATAACTTGTCCCCAATAGTTTTCTTGAAGTAACTCTCAAGCTGACTTTTTAATGTTACAAAATTCTCGTTAGCTTCTATGGATACTGAGACAAAAAGCTTGTTAATATCATAGTTTTGATTCAGAATTGAATCAATATTTCGCTTAACTATCGATACGTCTTCTTTGTTTACTGGAATAGCAATCAATTGGTATGGAAGGTCATTTTCAATCATACTAAGCCAGTTAACTTCAATTTCTTTTCGATATTGATTGTACCCACTAATAACACCGTAAAGAAGGTTAAACGATTTAAAAGTTCCGTAGAAGATGTATGTTGCAAAAATCACATAGAAGAAATCCTGTCCCTGCGACAAAAATATGACTGGCAGAATTAGAATTGCAAAGTAAGAGGCAAATGGAAATATCTTAAGAAAATTTTCTTTCATAACTAATTTTAGCGTATGAAAGGTAAAAAGCTATTTAATTACCGAGAAAACCCATAACGACAAAAGTGCAAAACATATTCCAGCAAGCCAGAATCGCTGTACCATTTTAGTTTCTGGCCATCCAATTGCTTCAAAATAATGATGAATAGGAGCTATTCGGAAAAGCTTCTTTTTTCTGAATTTTAATGAAAGAATTTGAAGTGCACTGGAAGTAACTTCTGCCCAAAATGCTAATCCCATAATCACAAATATATCTACTGTATTGGTAATAATTGCAAACATAATCAATGCATATGCGATAGGGAAAGTACCTGTCCCTCCCATAAAAACTCTTGCAGGATTAATATTGAAGTATAGATAAACAATACATGATCCAATTAATAAGCCAATAATAGGAAGTAGCTCAGTATGACCAGTCATAACTGATATTACCAGGTATGTAGTTAAGGCTATTAAATATAGCCCTGTCGCAAGTCCATCTGCACCGTCGATAATTTCCATTCCATAAATTGCTACCACCATAAAAAAGCCACCAATAAAAATGGATAGTGCATTAACTGGTATTAAAATTCCAAAAATCGTAAGTGAAGTCAATCCATAGTGATCCTGCAACAAAATCAACGGAAGTATTGTGATAATATAAAGCACTACTAGCTTTCCCATTCTCATTCCAAAACTGTTGTCCAGCGCTTTCAGTGTTGTGCTTAGCTTTCTGCCGTATGTTAGTAATCCTTCAGCTAACCCAAAAATCGTATAAATTACAAAAGGCAATACAAACACAAGCTTTAAATTCGTATCTGTCAGTAAAATAAGCGACAGTATAGCCACAGTTACAGAAATCATTAGTCCGCCCAAAGTTGGCGTCCCAAATTTGTGACCGTGTATTTTCATGAATTCTTCATTTGTTCGATCAGGCATTAAAATTACTTTCACAACCAAATTCATTTTGTAGAGAAGTTGGATAAGAATTGGAGCCCAAACTGCAGTTGCGAAAAAACCTATTAAAACAGCGGTATTGTATTAAGCATAAATAGTTTTTAAACAAATTATTATTACATAAGTAGAGCAGAGTGTACAATCTGTTTAGAAGCTAGAATTTACTGTGCAAAATGAATAAATCCATTCTTTGATTCAATATTTTGATAGTTTTCGAATATTACTAAGTCACCAATTTTCAATGTAGAACCTTCTGCACTTATCACTAGAGTTTTTCCACTTGCGGTGACGACAGAAGGCATACCTGCTAATTGGAACGTAGAAAACTTACCAACAATAATAAAGTCCTCGATTACACTTTCTGGAACTACTGATTCTGTAAACAAATAAGTAATGTTGTCGCTTTTTAGTAAGTTATCTTGTGCATCTGTCAATTTCTCCTCTCCGGCAAAAAGCTTAACGTTTTTTACAATTTCGTTATCGGCTTCGATTTGAACACTGTTAACAAAGGTAATATTTGTAGGCAAAAGTACATTATCAAGCTTAATAAAATACCCATTACTTGACTTATATATGGAGTTATCAAACTCAAAGCTGTTGCCAACTGAATCACGTACTGTAGATCCAGCATCGGTACTCGAGATTCTAATAACTTGACCTTCTAGAGTTGTTAATTCCCTCAACTTATTTAAATCTTGAGATGGAGTTAGTTTAACAATGTGAAGCGAAATAATTTTTCTTAGTTTATGGAGAAGTTCTGGCGTTTGAAGCTTTGTCGTATCCTCAGGGGAGATTCCTGAAAAACTTTCGTTAGTTGTTGCGAAAACTAAAAGATTTTCTCCATTTTTAAGTGTATTGTCTAAATTGGTTCGTGTTGCATTGTCTAGGAAAATTGAAAAGTCTGGTATGGTTGAGAGGTTGTCGTAAATGCTTTTACTTTCATCTATTGAATACCCCGCGTACCTCGTTTCTATATTCGAATTCACAGTTTTATTAAATACAAAAAATGTAATACCTGCGAGAGCAACGAGTAGTATTATTGATAGCAAAGTTTGATTTTTGGTTATGAATTTCATACTGGTCAATTGTAATAATTTAAGCAAAATTGTACAAGGTAAAAACTACTAGTCATGCGATAATATTTTTATGAAAACATACACATTTAAAATTGAAGGCACACATTGTGCTGCGTGCGAGATAATCATTGAGCGCGAGGTTAAGAAGTTGCCCGGTATCTTAGGTATTGAATACAAGCATGGAGGTGAAGAAGTAGTTGTCAGTTTTGATGATTCTAAGATAGAAGATATTAATAGTCAGATAAAAAACGTATTAGAAAAAAACGGCTACAAAATTGATGAGGGAGTTGTTGGAATAAGAAATAAGAAAAAAGAATGGTTTGATGCAATAATGATAGCTGTATCTGTAATTTCAATCTATGTAATTCTGCAAAACCTTTTGAAAACGGATTTTACTGTTTCGGGAGAAATTAATTTTATTAGCATCTTTATTATAGGAATTATTGCTTCAGTCTCTACTTGCATGGCGGTAGTTGGGGGAATAGTTTTGAGTTTATCTTCTCAATTTGCTAAGAATGGCAAGTTCACTCCAATAATTTCATTTCATGTTTCGCGATTGCTATCATTTTTTATACTTGGTGGTGTAATTGGAGCAATCGGCAGTGTATTGCGACCTACCTTGGCTTTTCAAGGTGCATTAGAAATCATTTTGTTCATAGTGTTTGTAGTGTTAGGCTTAAACCTACTTGGATTTAATGTTTTTAAATTTGGACTATCAAAAAAAATCGGTGCAAAATCTATTAGTTTTTTGAGTAAAACTACATCTTCAACTATAGGCAATCTATCGGCTATTGCAGCAGGTGCTGTAACCTTTGTTTTGCCGTGTGGATTCACGCAAGCTGCTCAATTCAGTGCAATTGGTTCAGGCAGTTTCTTGTCGGGAGGTTTAATAATGTTAGTGTTTGCTTTAGGAACTTTTCCCGTACTAGCGATAATTAGTTTTTTGTCAGTTAGATTTATCCAACCAACTTTCTACAAAGCGTCTGGGTTAATAATCATTTCATTCGCATTTATTAATGTTTTACAAAACTGGGAGAAAATACGAGTAGGCTTAGGATTTTGATTTTTATAGCCTTTATACCTTTGAGCTTTTTATAGTAATCCCAACTGTTCGGTATCAGGCTTCGCTGGAGCATTCTTAGTCTTTGGTTGTGCTTCAAATTTGTTCAAGATTTCTTTTGCCCGCTTTACCACTTCTTTTGGGACCCCCGCCAGTTCTGCTACGTGAATACCATAACTCTTATTAGCTTTACCCTCGACAATTTTATGAGTGAATACTATTTCTTTTCCATCATCGTATACATCAACAGAAAGGTTTTTAATGTTGTCTTTTAATTTTTCCATATCGGTAAGTTCGTGATAGTGGGTAGCAAAAAGGGTTATTGGTTTAATTTTATCAGATAAAAATTCAACTATAGACCATGCTATTGCTACGCCATCGTAAGTACTTGTTCCTCTTCCAACTTCGTCTAAAATCACAAGGGAATTTTTCGTAGCATTGTTTAAAATGTTTGCTGTCTCGACCATTTCTACCATAAATGTAGACTCGCCACGCGATAAATTGTCCGATGCCCCAACTCGTGAATATATCTTATCTACGGGTAAAAAACTGAATTCTTTTGCTGGAACGAAAGAACCTATCTGAGCCATAAGGTAAATAAGAGCAACTTGTCTGATAAACGTAGATTTACCAGACATGTTAGGTCCTGTTATGAGATTTATAGTTTTGCTATTGGATATTTCGAAATTATTTGGAACAAATTCATGTACTATTTCTTCTATGACTGGATGACGAGCTTCAATCATTCTTACAGTAATTGAAATTGTAGGCTTTGAATAGCTTTTTTCTCTTGCAAGTTTACCTAATGAAGAAAAGATGTCTAATTCCGCTACTACTTCAGCTGCTTTAGAAATTAGTAGTTTATCCTCAGCAATTTTTTCAATTATGCTTCTAAAAACTTCAACTTCTAATTTGAAAAGTTTATCATTTGCAGTTAATATTTTTTCCTCAAGTTCTTTAAGTTCTTGTGTAATATATCGTTCTGCATTTGCTAGAGTTTGTTTTCTTATGTAGTCTTGTGGAACTTTGGCAACATGACTCCTAGTAACTTCGATGTAGTAGCCAAAGACGCTGTTGAAAGAAACCTTTAGAGAAGCTATTCCCGTTCGCTCTACTTCTCGAAGCTGAATATTATGCAGGTGCTCTTTTGAATTTTTTGTTATGCCTTTGATTTCATCTATTTCTGGATCATAGCCAATTTTGATTACATCTCCATTATTTAGGTCAACTGATGCTTCTTCATTAATTGATCTCTCAATTAAGTCTATTACACTTTGTATCTCAGTTCGTTTTTGGAATACATGTAAATACTCGTCAAAAAGATTGCCATTTGCTATTAGTGAAGACTCAAGTTGTAAAAACAATGAAAGGCTGTATTTCAATGCTAACAAGTCTCTAGGATTAGCTGAAAATAATGAAATACGAGAGTTGATTCTCTCCAGATCCGACACAGATTTTAGGAGCTCTTGAATTTCTTCACATTCAAATCTGTTATCTTTAAAATATTCTGTTTTGCTGTAACGTTTTTCTAGATCTTGTGTATTTAGAATTGGTCGTAGAATCCATCCTCGCAAAGTTCTTTTCCCTAGGGGATTTACACACTTATTAATTGTAGAATTCAACGTAGGATTTTCTTGGCCAGTAGATGTGTAGAAAAGTTCTAAATTTCGAATTGTATTTAAGTCCAATTTTAAATATTCATTTTGAATGATGTTTCGTATTCTTAGCAAATTGTTTGGTTCTGTTCTTAAACAATCTTTTACATACTTCAGTAAAGAACCAATAGAAATATATTCGTCGGGAATATTTTTTAAACCAAAGCCAGCAATAGTTTTAATCTTAAACAATGATTTTACAAGATCTGTAGTATCTTCTTCGTCAAAGAATTCTTTTTTAAGCACGTTAAAGTAAATATCATTTTGTTGTAGTTTCTGAATTAAGGTTTCGTTTTCTAATATAACTACTTCTTTTACCGAAGCTCTTTTTATTTCGTTAATCAGCTCATCGAGGTTTCTGGATGTCAAAGTACAAATTTCAGCTCCATTGACGTCTAAATATGAAAGGTAATTATCTTCTTTATTTATCAATAAAGATCCAACAAAATTGCTTTTATCACTCTGTAAAGACTCTTCGTCTGTGATAGTTCCAGGTGTTATTATTTGAGTAACTTGTCTTTCTACTAGTTTCCCGGGAGTAGCTTCTTCTACTTGATCAGCAATTGCTACTTTACATCCAGCTTCTAGAAGTTTAGGCAAATAGTTATCCAAAGAGTGATGTGGAATTCCTGCCATAGGCCTACGCTTATCGTCTTTTCCTCTACCAGTTAATGTGATACCTAAAATATTAGAAAGTTGTACAGCATCATTGTCAAATGCTTCGTAAAAGTCACCGAGTCTGAAAAAAACAATGAAGTCTTTATAGTCTTGCTTAATCTTTTCGTACTGTTCCTGCATTGGAGTCATAACAAAAAGTTTAAAGGTATAAAGATAAAAGCTAAAAACATAATTTGAAGATTATAAAGTCTAAACCGAAAAATGCAAACATCAGAAAGTTTTTAATTCAATTTTTTACCTTTGAGTTTTTAAGCCTTTTCTCTGTATGTAGCATCTTCGTACTGAATATCCTTACCTCCTTGCTTCTTAACCCCCTTCTTACCTGTTTTGCTAACACTAGCTTGGTAGGAAACTAAAAGTATAATAGCAGCTACAATTAATAGACAAATGAATCCACAGCAACAAACTGTAAGGAACGATGAAAAAATTTCGAACATAAATTTTAGGTAAACTTAATATTATACACTTTACAAATCAGCCTATAATTATTTTTTATAAGTAAAAGTGAAAATTGATGTAGAATGTTTAGTTATTTTTTCGAAATTTATGAGCACAAGTTACGAAACAACATTAGAAGTTCTAGAGAAAGAGATAGGTTCTCTAACACTTACGTATAGAAGCGTATTGGCTGATATTGCTTTTGTAGAATCTTGTAGAAAAGAGTCACCGGTAGTTGCCCTCGCAAATATTGCGGAGACTTTCAAGGATTATATTGTTAGAGAAGTAGATTCTTCGGTTGCACAAATTGATCTTGAAATATTTGTCTTGTCGTTTCGACAGCTGTACCCAATGAGACAAAGCGGAGATGCTTTCCTTATTGCATCCTTGGCTGAAACAGATACCGATCAATAACTGGGCCTCTTAAGTACTTAGAGAAACCTATTTGGTTTATGTTCAGATTTACAAAATCTTGTTGTATAATCTTGGTTGATGTTGAGTAGATATACTTGATTGAGTAGTAGCTCAATGGTTGAGCAAGCCGCTGTTAACGGCAAGGTTGTAGGTTCGAGTCCTACCTACTCAGCCATAAAGTACAATAAAATTGACTTCATGACTTCGCCAGATGTAATTCCCCCAATGTTTCGTTGAAGCACTGTACTGCATGAGCAGTGAAGTGAACTTGTTCTACTTTAAATTTACTACGCATCGCAACATTGGTATAATTTGATTACAAATAGGCAATTTATCAATTTAGAATTTTAATAGCATGGGATTATACAGAGATGAGACTATAAGCAAAATAATTGAAGGAGTCAATGATAAATACTTCTTGCCGGATATACAAAGACCTTTTGTTTGGAAACAAGAACAGATTTATGCCCTCTTTGACTCGATTATGAGGGGGTATCCTATTAGTACTTTTTTATTTTGGCATGTAAGTAAGGAATATCTTGTAGAAAATAGGATAAAAAAATTCCCATTTGTTAAAAACAACAAAGAATTAAGTGTCGAAGATTTAACTTATCAAAACACCGAGTATTCTTTAGTTTTGGACGGACAGCAAAGAATTACATCATTATTTATTGCTTTGAAGGGTTCTTATTATGAAAGAAGAAAGGAAAAAGAACTTTTCTTTAATATTTTAACAGGTACAGAAGAAAATGATGATGGGCTACTTTATGAATTTAAATTTCTAGAAAAGGATAATGAAACTTTTTTCCAGGATGATGGGGCTATTTGGCTAAATGTAAAAAGGATATTCGAATGTGCTAGAACAGAAGATAAGTTTGATTTAAGAGAGCGAGTTACTAATATCTTAAGCGCGAATGACGATAAGAAAATCGCTGAGAAGAATATAGATATTTTATATGACAGGCTAAAAAGTCAACAAATTATTAACTTTTACCCAGAAGAGGAAAAAAACTACGATCGAGTTTTGGACATATTTGTTAGAACTAACTCCGGCGGTACGAAACTTACGTACTCTGATCTTTTATTTTCTACAATTAAGCTTCGTTGGAGAGAAGCAAGAGAGAATTTTGCTAATATTATAAAGGATATGAATGGGGAGGATTTTGATTTTGATACTGATTTTATACTTAAGACCTGTTTTGTATTCTTTGCAGAAACTCAGCAAGATGTTAAATACAGCAGAAAAAATGTAGATGATGAAGTTAAGATCCAACTAATAATTGATAATTGGTGCAAAATCACAGAGTCATTAAGAATAGCTAGGGACTTGTTAATTAGAGCCAAAATCAATCACACAAAGCTTCTATCTAGTAACAATGCTATTATACCGATTGCTTATTTTATCTATAAGTATGGATTTAAGGGCTTTGGCGACTCAAACCAACATAAAATCATATCACCAGACATTGAGAATGGGCTAAAACAGTTTTTATTGTCTTCATTGCTATCAAGTCTTTTTGGTGGTCAGGCAGACACAATTCTCTACTCACTAAAGCAGGTAATAGACAATCAAAATGAAGAAATCTTCCCTCTTAAAGAAATTAAAGCTTCCCTTATCAAACGAAATAAGACTCTTGATATTACAGAGGAGTTTTTAGACAGCGTTCGTTATCAAGATAAAAACAGCTATTTAATTTTAAATTTACTCTACCCAAATATTGAGCTGAAAACGGTTTCTAAAACCAATTTGCCAGAGCAAGACCATTTGTTTTCTAAGTCGGAACTCATGGAAAATGGATATAACGGTGAAGAAATAAATTCTATATATAATATTCGTTATCTTGGTGCTACCAGTAATAAGAAAAAAACTGATACCCCATTTGAGGAGTGGTATCCAACTATCTCTGAACAGGAAAAAGAAAACCACTACATACCACAAGGGAGCTGGACTTCCAAAAATTACCAAGATTTTATTTCTGAGAGAAAGCAGTTGTTTCTTGCTAAGTTAAAAGCAGCTATTTAATTGCTGATGGCTCACACTTAAACCATCACTGTACAGAAGCAATTGCCTGAACAAGGTTGCTAAAGAATTCGTTTCCTGAAAGTTGTTCTGTATCAATTTCTCCTTCCAAATTCACAGGGTACTTATCTTGAGTTAAGAAAGCTGAGATTAATCCACCCACTATTACCTCTTTAACTTTGTCTTGGTCGGTCTGGTCTAGATAAAGCATATCCCGAAAGTAGCTTAAAAAAATAAAGCCTGTGATGAAGTCCAAATTTGCTTTAGGGGTTACTCTCTCCATTAGTGTAGATCTCGCAGCCTCGACAATGATAGCCTTGTTAGCTTGAATAATCCGATTAACACGTTCTGCAGCTTCTATTTCAATTGTAGTTATTTCGTCTTGTAAATTCTCCATTGTGTAATTATAACCACCAAATTTTAACATCTACATGGTTTTTTAGTACTAAATATATACTAATAACTTCCAATTTAGTAATATATACCCCAGTTTAAACATTTTTAATGAACAAATATTTAATAATTGATTTTGATAGCACAATAAACAAACTGGAAGCACTAGACGAACTGGCTAAGATCGTAGACCTAAAAAATGGTTCGTCTGAGGTATCAGAAAAGATCGCAGCAATTACTGAACTAGGAATGAAAGGTGAGATAAGTTTTGACGAATCTCTAACTAGAAGAATGGATATTCTTAAGTTTGATAAAAACGATTTAGAAGCTTTGGTGTTGAAATTAAAAGAAAATTTTACCGATTCTTTTATTTCTAACAGGGCTATTTTAAAAGAGCTAGCCGATTCAATAATTGTAATTTCAGGAGGCTTTAAGGATTTTATAGTTCCTGCTTTGAACGACTTTGATATTAAACCAGGGAACATATACGCTAATACTTTCGAATTTGATTCAAACGGAGTTTGTATTGGTTTCGATGCTTCTAATCCTTTAGCTTCAGATCAGGGAAAGGTTAAAACTGTTTCTAAAATTAACCTACAAGGTCAAATCGTAGTAGTTGGAGATGGATTCACCGATTATCAGATTAAGGACAAAGGAATGGCAACAAAGTTCGTTGCTTTTGTAGAGAATGTTAATCGACCCAATGTTGTAGCAAATGCAGATTTTGTAGCAAACAACTTTGATCAAGTTTTTAAATACTTCAAAAATCTTGATTAGTTAGTGTCTTCAAACGTATACTAAACTATAGTAGAATGAGTTTAATCTCATTTTATTACTGAATAATTTTAGGATTATATAGAACTTTACTTATCCTCGTATCAGGTACGGGGTTATATAGAAACTTTACTTATTATTGATATCTTATGGAGCAGCGAACTACTACTACAGTCGTGAGGCAAGTTAATCCTTTTTCATATATTATGAGCACTCTCGCTAGTATTGTTTGGTTTATAATCGCTCTTATAATGCTATTGATTGCGATAAGAATTGTTCTATTGCTTCTAGGTGCTGGTAATGCAGGAATTGTAAACACTATCTATGACTGGTCAAATATTTTCGTAGGACCATTCGCTGGTATTTTCCCATCTACAACATACAACGGTAGCTTTTTTGATGCTGCTGCCTTAATTGCGTTTGTTGTTTACGGAATTGCAGGAGTGGTAATTACATGGATACTTAGATTTTTTTCAAGAGCATAACAAATGAAAGAAATACAAGAAAACTTATTCGAAACAGTTGAGAAGTTTAAACCTTTTGAGATTTTGCCTGCAACATCGAAAAGGTCTTGGATTGAAGTAAGAGAAGATGTACGTGAACAAGTTCAAAAACTTGAGACTGCCATTCTCGCGTACGAAGATCAATCTACTGTTGAGGCAGAGGCTGCTCTGAAACAGTTTGAAGCTCGTGATCATGGGGACAGCATTTCAAACATGTATGTAAAGTTCCGAAAATTTTTGAAACTTGTACTGGAAATGTATCTAATTGGTGGTTATGGTGCCGATATGTACGCAGATGAGTTTAGAGAAGGGTACCGCGAAGTTACCGCTGGATATTATGGAAGTTATTTCAAAATTAATGCAGAAGGTAAGAAAGTAATTGATGCCGTTATAAGTGACATAGAAGGTTTAGGCGACCAAGCTTCTGTTATAGAAAAAGAAATCAACTTATTGAGTGTTGTTGAGAATCCTAATACAGATAGAGAAAAGTTATACAAACTGTGGGATGAAGTTAAGAAACTGCCAGAATCGCAAAAGAAGGCTGAGCTTAACGATTTAATCAAGAAAAAGTTAAGCGAAACCAATACTCAGTTCTTAGATACCTATTAATAGATTCTACTCAACAATTGATCCATGGGAAGGCAGCTTCAAAGGCCTTCTCTATTTTTTGAGCCCATTCCGTTTGCAAATGGTAAGTTTGTAGAGTTTTACATGCATCCATAAATCTTGTTACACCTTCATGTGTATCAATAGGATATTTTAACTTTAATCCTGCAAGCCGAATATGTGTAACACAAAGCGAAACAGTGTTGTCGTCTGTTGAACCAAAATATAGTTTCATTAAAGATTCTTGCAGCTCTCGTCTGTCGTGTGGGGTTAGAGATTCTATAGGAACGACATTATTTTCTAGCAGCGGAGCAACAGGAAGAGTTAGGATTCCATCTGAATTCATAAAATAAGATAACCATTTAGGATGTTACCACTTCGAATTGTTTCTATCAATCTACTATAAAACTAGAGCGGTCCTATATTTACGAATGACATCAATGTAATACAAACTATAGATGTCCTGCCTTAGCTTATCGATATACGCAAGGACCTCTGAGTGTTCTGAGTTTTCTGCTTTTAAACCAAAATGAACAGTAAATTCTGTAAGAATGTTGAGCAGTTCGTCTTGTTTGGCTCTATCATTTGTAGTAAAAAGCGAGTCTTCAAAATCATGAGGTATTATTCTTGAGTTGTTAATATCTACCGCAAAGTTTTTCAGCTTTGCATCACCATGAATGAAGTTTCTCGAATGAATGTTAACTAGTTGAGACACCACTAAAGATATTGCCTTATACAAACCTTCTTTTATATTAATCTCTAACTTAGACAACGGGATAACGTTCATTAGTTCTGTAATCATAATTGAATCAACTCCCTGTTTACTATATCCTACAAGAGTAAAAGTTGTGATCTCTGGTATACTTTGACGAATAATTAGTTCCTTAGAAACCGATGTATTAGTTGAGGGTTTGATTACAACTGTCTTTCTCTGGCCAGAGGGGCTGACTAAAGCCGCAATAAAGATTCGATTTCTGCTGGTAGCCTTTGAGAATATAAAATTATCAAGTTGAGAATCTTGTCCTTCTACTTTGCAATGTTCGAAATTAGGATCAGAAAAAGTAACTAAACCTTGCTCAATTTGCTTGTTTAGCTGGTCTATCACAGCTTGTTCGTACGCGCTTTCGTCAAAGTCGGAATCTGCACCTATTAGTTGATTTGAGTTCATATAAATATTCTATCAGCATTTAGCGACTATTACACTCACCGTAGTAAATTCAACGGTTACCCTTTGATAAGAAACCTTTACAGATATAGCTTTTCACTGTAAAATCCTTTCAATTAACGACTAATATATGTCTATACAATTTCCAGCGGGTAGCGACCATAAAATGCATCATCAATATATGATTTCCGATGAAGCAATTTCAGGAGCAAACAGCTACGAACTTCCGCAATTTTTAGATAAATACGAGACTCAGTATTACAGAATTGCACAGTTACTATCAGGTGTAATTGCTAGAAGTTGTGAGTTACGTGATAATTCAGCAGAATCTAGATCCGAGTTTCTTGATAAATGCAGAAATTTCAGATTTAACTGGGAGTATATTCTTACTAGATTATCAAACCGAGGAATCGAGACTACACAAATTAATGATTACTTGCAGAAACTAAGTGCCATTATACTTGCTTTGATTTTAGACGAACTAAAGCAATTAGTCGAATTTGATGATATACAAAATGTATCTTCAGAACAATATTATGAATGGCCATTAGAAGTTCAAGACATGGTCGATATGATAAGTGAAACCGATGCTGATAGAAATCTTAAAGCGTATTCTCGAATACAGGAGTTCCTAGCGGGACTAATTGATGATGAAAGCACTATGGTGACCATTTTTGAAGAAACTAATGAAAACATAGTCTTACAGAGTGCACAGATTACGGAAGAAGATGCAGATGGTGATATTGCACCCAAAGTTGATAGATTTGCTTACGCGGAAGAATTGCTGATGTCAATCATCAACATCCTGAATACTGGGGAAACAAATTATGCTGCTGAATATACTATTCAAAACATTCTCCAAACTGGATCGTCAAGGGACGATACTGCTCTTCCTGAATTGAGCGCAGGTGAAATGATCAGGGTAGAAGGCAATAAAGCAACTCTTAGCTGGTTAGCACTTTCGGAACGCTTGAGTGGCTACTTTCCAGCAGATGCAACAGACTTAGGGCTATCTAATACAAGTCTATACAATTTTCCTGATTCACTTGTTGTAGAAACTGGCATTCCACAAATAGATCCCGAGTTCTACATTTGTACAATAATTGAACTTCAACTAGCGCTAGCTATGAATTTAAGAAGATATGTAAACTCATACATAGAGATATATAGTTTAGAGGATCCGGAAATTATTGAAGAAGTTGAAGTAAAGGAAGTGTTGTTTATTGCAAAAAGAATTTTAGCTGAAATTGAACAGGACATGTATGCACAGTTCCGACAAAGTGAGCAAACAAAGGTTATTATAAGAAACTCAAACAATAGTGAGCTAGAAATCGAGATTTTGTAATGAATATATAAGTGATACAATACTTTAGATTAACTTAAAACTATGTCAAACCTACTACCGGAATCAGAAAAAGTAGCCATTAAAGACCTTTCAAAACACGTAGGCAATTCAGTAAGTTCTGAAGCTTGGGTTTCTAACAGTCGATCTTCAGGAAAGATTGCTTTTCTTCAACTTAGAGATGGTTCTGGTTTTGCACAAGCAGTTGTTGAAAAATCAAAAGTATCTGAAGAAGTTTGGAATCACGCGGAAAGTTTGACTCTAGAATCTTCTGTGAGAGTAACTGGAGTTGTATCAAAACACCCTAAATTCGATCAGTTTGAACTTCAAGTAACCGAAATTCATCCTTTAAGCATTGCACCAGAGTATCCAATAGGTAACAAAGATCATGGACCAGATTTTTTATTTGAAAAAAGAGACCTGTATTTAAGATCAAAAACTCCATGGGCTGTTTTAAGAATTCGTGACCAAATATTCAGAAGTATTACAAATTTCTTCCATGAAGAAGGATTTATTCGATTTGATACGCCAATTCTTCAACCAACAAGCGCAGAGGACACGAGTCAACTTTTTGAACTAGATTACTATGAAGAAAAAATGTATCTTACCCAATCAGGTCAACTTTATCTTGAGGCAGGAATCATGGGATTTGGAAAAGCCTATGACTTTGGACCTGTTTTTAGAGCAGAAAAAAGTAAGACACGAAATCACCTTTCTGAATTTTGGATGATGGATGCAGAAATGGCATTTTATGATCAACAGATGAATGAAGATGTTCAAGAAAGAATGGTAAAGCGAATAATTAGCGATTGTTTAGAGCATTGCAAAGAGGAGCTAAAGATTCTTGAAAGAGATACAACAATTCTGGAGAGATGCGTGAATGAGAAATTTATCAGAATGAAACATTACGATGCGAAGAAGTTCTTAGAGACAGAAAAAGGAATGACTGTGGTTTACAACGATGATATGACAACAGAAGAAGAAATTGAAATTGGAAATCATTTTCAAATACCAGTATTTATTGAGGATTATCCATTTGCTGTAAAAGCATTCTATATGAAGCGATATACAGATGAAAGAGGTATGGCAAGAGCTACAAACGCAGATTTAATAGCTCCAGAAGAAGCTAGAGAAATTATTGGAGGTAGTCAAAGAGAAGATGATTATGAATTGCTACATAGTGAATTGGTAGCTAGAGAATATAAACTTGAAGACTATGAATGGTATTTGGCTGTCAGAAAATTTGGTAGCGTTCCTCATGCTGGTTATGGATTAGGATTAGAAAGAATGGTCAGATGGGTCTCTGGTGTTCATCATATTCGAGAAACTATCCCTTTCCCGAGAACTACGATACTTAGAAGGCCATGAGCTGTGTGCCTTGTGCTATGAGTAAGATTAACAGAAAGTTGTATTGAGACACAATGACAATCCACTGCGCAATAGCTAGAATTGCTTATGCAGGATTTCAACAACTTAACAATTTACCAGGATTCTTATAATTTAGTATTAAAGATTTACAAGCTCACAGAAAGGTTTCCTAAAGCTGAAAAGTTTAATATTACATCTCAGTTACGCAGATCCAGTCTTTCAGTTACTTTGAATATTGCAGAAGGATCAAGTAGGGGAGGGGACAAAGAGTTTTCTCGATTTTTACAGATCTCTTTGGGTTCACTTGCAGAACTCCTAGTGATAGTACAGCTGTCAACTGAATTAAAATTTATCAACACTATTGAGCAGGAAGAACTCGTTCAGTCTTATGTAAAATTGAGAAAGATGATAATATCTCTTCGAACTAAAATATTGAATAATTTTTAAATATGCAAGAATCAAAAGACCAAAAGCTCAGTATCCCTAGCCCACAGCTCATCTCCATTCAAGGAAACATCGGCTCTTTTTCTCACATCGCGGCAACAAATTTATTTGGATCAGGAATTCAACTTTTAGAACGTGATTCCTTTAAAGAAGTGTTTGATGATCTAAAAAACGATCGTTGTGAATCCATTGTCATACCTATAGAAAATTCAACTTATGGATCGATATTCCAGAACTATGACTTGCTAGGATCAAACGATTTCGAAATATATAAAGAAGTGTATCTAAAAATCAAATTTCATTTAATTGGGTTACCTGCTAGTAGTTTTGAAGATATTGTAGAACTACATTCGCATCCAGTTGGACTTGGGCAAATTTCAAAATTCCTAGAAGAAAACAGACAGATAAAGGCAATAGAGTTTCCTGATACTGCAGGTGCAGTAAAAATGGTAAAAGAAACTAACGATTTAACCAAAGCTGCTGTAGCCAGTAAATTTGCTTCAAATATTTACGGAATGCAGATACTAAAGGAAGATATTCACGAAAACCAAAACAATTACACAAGATTCTTTGCACTAAGGAAACGAAAAAATATTGAACAGCTCACTGCCCAAAGCCCAAAGCTGGCAAAAGCAAAAACTACAATCAAATTTCAGTTGGGAGAAGAATCAGGTAGTTTGTATAAATGTATTGGTGCTTTTGCAAAAAGAGATCTTGCATTGGTTAAAATAGAAAGTCGCCCAATTATAAATACGCACTGGGAATTCACATTCTACTTGGACATCAAAGCAGATTTGAATGGAATAGAAATGCAAGAAGCAATTGAAGAAATGAAACTATACTCTAAAGATTTTAGCGTTCTGGGATGTTATGATAAAGGAGTATACATTGATACGTAATAAATATGAATTCACTAGAAATACCTAAAATTGCAGGAATGCTTGAGACTGTTGAAAAAATCAAAATGGGCGAAATCAAAGTCGTTGATTTAGTTAAAGAGCACTTATCTAGAGCACATCAAATTAATCCTGAGATAAACGCTTTTATTACTATTCTAGATGAGGCTTTATCACAAGCAGAAGAAACAGATAGAAAGATCGAAGCTAAAGATCCAGAAGTAATGAACAAAAAGCTTTTAGGAATTCCCTTCACTGTAAAGGATTTATACTTAGTAGAAGGCACTCGAACTACTTTTTCATCAAAGTTGATGGAGGATTTTGTCGCTCCATACACAGCAACAGTTGCACAAAGATGTATTGACGAAGGTGCAATTTTAATTGGGAAATGTAACTCAGATCCTTGGGGATTTGGAGGAAGTGGGGAAAATTCAGGATATGGTCCTACAAAGCATCCATTAGATTTCTCAAGAACACCTGGAGGATCAAGTTCTGGTTCAGCAGCATCTTTGTTGGCGGGAGTTGGATTCTTTGCGTTGGGAACAGATACAGGAGGTTCAGTTAGGCTACCAGCTTCTTTCTGTGGATTGTATGGCTTAAAACCGACGTACGGACGAAATTCTAGGTATGGCATAGGTGCAATGGGCTCTTCATTTGATACTCCTGGGTTCTTTACGCGAAATATTGAAGACATGGAAGTTCTTGAAGAAATCATGGCTGGAAAGGATTTAAACGACGCAACTACAAGTGAAATTCAATATGCTCAAGGCTCAAGACCTAAAGCCCAAGGCTCAATTAAAATAGGTGTTCCTAAGGAATTCTTTTCAGATTCTATTGATGCAGATGTGAAAGCAAGTATTGATTCATTTATATCAAAACTTAAAAATAATCCGAACGTTGAAGTTGTAGATTGTTCATTACCTTCTGCTCAACATGCACTAGCTGTTTACTATATTCTTGTACCCGCAGAGATTTCTTCAAATCGAGCAAGATACGATGGAGTAAGGTTTGGCAAAAAAACAGCAGATAATTACGAAGAAAATCTTTTTGGCTCTCGAAGTAAATACCTAGAAGACGAAGTTAAACGTAGAATTTTAATTGGAACATATGCACTTAGCAAAGGATATTCAGATAAGTACTACAAACAAGCAAGTTTAGTGAGAGCCAAGATTGCTAAAGAATTTGATGAAGTCTTAAAAACAGTTGATTTTATACTTTCTCCTGTTTCACCAACATCTGCTTTCAAACTAGGAGAAAAAATGGACGATCCGGTTCAAATGTATTTAGTGGATGTGTTTACAGTAACTGCAAATATCACTGGAAACCCTGCACTTAGTATCCCTATTGGCACTGACAAGAACAACCTTCCTGTTGGAATTCAAATCATTGGTAGTAAGTTTTCTGAACCTAGAATCTTTGAAGCTGCGAAACAGTTTACAAACAACAACTGATTAGTTTATCCTGTAATGTATAGCACTTTTACCAATGGCTGAAATTCAGGTCTACAAAAATAGGAATACATTCGTACGGAACTATTCGGGTATTCTTCTGAAAGTAATTATACCAGTTTTCTTTGTCTCAGTAGCAGTTTGTTTACTTCTGATCATTACTTACGGCAAAAGCACCATTGAAACAGTTCAAGCCGATAACCAAGTGTACGTACAGACTGAATATAGTTTTTCCCCGTATACCATTACAACTGAAGCTCCAAAGCTAAATAGATTAGAATCTGAAAACTACGAGTTTAATTCATCTACAACACATTCCGATAAACGAGGCTACTTGTTTGACATGTATTTTAAAGATAATAATTCGCCACTTTACGGGACGGGCGATTTATTTGCTGCAGCCTGCGATGCGTATGGTGCACCAAAAGAGTGCGTTACTGTAGTAGCTATCGCTAAGCATGAAACTGATCTTTGCAAATACCAGAACTCATTCGAGATGAATAATTGTTGGGGTTGGGGAGGCGGTGGCGTACATAGAGTTGCATTTAATGATATTGGTGAAGGAATTTTTACAGTTACTAGAGTTTTAGTACAACAGTACGGTATTAGATATATGCTGGATCCATCGCTAATGGAAAGAGTATTTTGCGGACCAGATCCAGAATGTCACGAATGGGGATACAGAGTAAGAAGTTTGATGACTGAGTTGAGAAATTATGCGATGAATAAAGGGATAGAATTAAATTAGGTTATGTAGGTTGTAGGATATACGATGTAAGATGACCGCATAAAATCTTAGTCATGTACTGAAGACTGATACTGATAACCAACACACTAATATCTTACATCATAGATCTTAAGTCATACATCCCAATACTACTTCTCCAAAATATCGCTAAGTTTCCTAATACTCTTAAACGTTTCCACTTTTGAAAAGCCCATTCGCTTAGCTTCTTTTTCTCTCTTTTCTTGCAGAACAACTTTTCTAATTTCACCTGTTAAGCCAACTTCCCCAAAAGTAACAGTATCGTTTTTAACTTTTTGACCTTTTATAGATGATTCTATAGCTTTAATGATGGCTAAATCCAACGCCCTGTCTGATGTTTTAAATCCACCGGTTATGTTTACATAAATATCAAACTCGCCGGTAGCTAACCTCAAGTTCTTGTCTATAACTGCGAGCAAAATATACAATCTATTCAAATCAAATCCAGAACTTGCTCTTCTTGGATTGCTAAAGTACGTTTTAGTAGCAAGTGCCTGAACCTCAATTACAAAAGCTCGGTTACCTTCTAAAACCATAGAATATACCGATCCTTCATTCTCTGGTTTATCTTTGCTAAATAAATCTTTTGTATCCAACAATTCTTTTAAACCATTCTCCGTCATCTGGAAAAGTCCGACTTCGTCTGTTGGGCCAAATCGATTTTTTTCAACTTTGAGAATTCTTAGATCTGATGTTTTATCTCCTTCAAAGTACAAAACCGTGTCAACAATGTGTTCTAATAGTTTCGGCCCAGCAATTTCTCCAGATTTAGTTACGTGTCCAATAATAATACTTGTGATTCCATACGCTTTTGAAATGTTAGTAAGCATACTTGTACATTCGCTTACTTGAGATACAGAGCCTTGCATAGACGTAAGCCCTTCGCTATAAACAGTTTGAATAGAATCAACAATCAATACATCTATTTCGTTTTTGTTTTCTTCAATATAATTTATTATGTGATTGATTTCGTACTCCTGTATGAAATCTACGTTTTCTGCTTTAAGTTTAAGTCTTTTTAATCTCTGGTAAATTTGTTCTGGAGATTCTTCTCCACAAATGTAAGTTACTTTGTACTTTCTTGTAGAGAGCTTATCGGCAATTTGGGAAGAAAGCGTAGATTTACCAATTCCTGGAGAACCCGATAGCAATATCACCTGTCCGCGTACAAGCCTTCCACCCAAAGCGTTATCGAGTTCGTCTATTCCAGTTTGAATAGTTTCTATGCTACTTTCTTTAAACTCAAATTTTTTTAATTCTCTTGTAAGTTTAGTTTCTTTTTTTCCACGCGATCTGATTACACTAGCTTCAGATTTACTTGCAGATTCCTGAACGGTGCCCCATTCGTGACAAGAGTCGCATTTTCCTTGCCACTTGGAGTATTCTTTGTTGCAGTTCGAACATTTAAACATATGGATTTTTAGAATTTGGGTTTTAGTTATTTGATTTTATTTTATGTATAATGATACTAGATATACTAGTTATTTCAAAATATGAAGAAATACTTAACATACTCAATATTCTTAGTAATTTTGGGACTTTTTGCTTTTTCTTTCTATTTAGTTTTGACAGGTAAGTGGAAGAGTCTGTGCTGTATTAGCGACGGCATAAATAGAAATACAGATAGTGTTCTACTTCAGAATACTATTTGTCGTGATGTACTATGTTTGAGTTGATTTTTATAAAGTAATTATTTATTAATTAACACAAATGAATGGAAAATTTTGGCTCGGTTTATTAACTGGAATGTTATTGCTTTGTATTTTATGCTTCTGTTGTTTTGTAATTACAGCAGTGATTTTTTGGAATAACCCATCATTTAGAACATCATTTGATGCTAGTTACTGTTACGGCTTAGCAGAAGGAGGAGTATCATCTACAGAAGATCCATTAGGTATTTGTAACTAATATGGAGGAAAGTACGAAAGCCAAAGGCAACTATAAATCTCTACTCGTTGTAGTTGGAGTCATTATACTTTGTTGCTGTAGCTGCTGTAGCTTATTAGTAATTGAGCGAATATTTTTATCACGAGATTTCCGAGACAGTTATTGTCTAAGAAAAACTGCACAAACTGATCCATTGGGGTATTGTGCTGAATATTATTAATTAAAACATTTTTATGAACCCAGTTCTAGTAAAAATCCTTAGAGTGCTGCTCGCTGTGATTTTAGGTTGCTCTTTATTCTTTGTTGGCTTATTTGCAGGTGCAAAACTCTTTCCAGAGGTAAGAGAAGTTGTAAGGGATGTAGATAGAAATGATGAACAAGAAGGTAACTCGGATACCGATTCTGATAATGATACTTCAGAAGATAACGACGAGGTTCCTGATGAAGATGTCTTCGCAAGATACACTGTTACTTGTGGGGATGTATACACTCAAGGTTTCGATACTGTTGATTATATGAATAACGATAATGAAACACTAGAATTAGACACTATGGCAACTGATCTAATCATTGAAGCAAGATTTGCTGGTCAAGAAGTAAGAAGTTTAATGCCTTGCACTACGAATGCTCCTGCTAATGTCATCTCTTCTGAATTTTATGTTTACGTAGCATGTGTAGATAGTTGTATTGTACCAATCGGTTATGGAGTTGGGTTTATGGACTCTGGTGATTTTGAACAAGCTTACTACCAAACTGAGTATGTTCTACCTTACGGTATTTGCAACAGCGTTGTAGAGCTAAACTCAAATCCTCATATAACGATCGAGTGTATGGGCGGAGATGGTGGTTTCGCAGCAAAAGAACAAGTTCAATTAGACTTAAGTACAAATTCAGGAAGAAGCACGCACTACGAAGAAGAAACAATGGAGATTTAATATAAGTGTGACGAACTAAGGCTAAGATTTAGGCTCTAGGTTTTAAGTCTACAAAATGCTTAAGACCTAGAGGGTATAACTGTTAGACTACTATTCCATTCGCCTTGTGGCAAGTGTTATCATTATTCGTAATTTATACTTTTCTTTATGAACCGATACACACCTAAAGACATCGAAAATAAATGGATCGAAAAGTGGTCAAATGATCATCTTTATAAAACAAAGAAAACTGAAGACAAAGATAAGTTCTATTCACTGTATTCATTCCCTTACCCAAGCGGAGATGGCTTACATGTAGGACATGCTGAGGGAATGGTTGCTAATGATATAGCAGCTAGGTTTAATAGAATGAAAGGAAAAAACGTTTTAATTCCAATGGGTTGGGATTCTTTTGGATTGCCAGCAGAGAACTTTGCAATTAAAACAGGTGTACCTCCACAAGAAAGTACTGAAAAAGCTATAAAAAGCTTCATTGATCAAATTAAAAGACTAGGAATTTCTGTTGATTGGGATTTAGAGCTTGGAGCACATAGACCTGATTATTATAAATGGACTCAATGGATCTTCTTGCAGATGTACAAAAAAGGTATAGCCTATAAGAAGAATGCCCCTGTAAATTGGTGCCCTAAAGATCAAACAGTTCTAGCCAATGAACAAGTTATTGATGGAAGATGCGAGCGATGCGATTCACTTGTAGAAAAGAAAGACATGAACCAATGGTTCTTCAAAATCACTGATTATGCAGAAAGACTTGTTAAAGATTTAGATAAAGTAGACTGGCCAGAAAGTACAAAAGCTGTTCAAAGACATTGGATTGGTCAGAGTGAAGGGACGAATGTTAAATTCCAAATCGCAAATTTTAAAGAATTGCATGATAAATCCATTCAACTTGATCCAAGTATCGAAATTAGAATGGCAACTACAGCGGATGCTGCAGGTATTGGATTTGTTCGTGCGATGGGTTGGAGAGATAACAACACATCAACATCTACAGGAGTGGATATAGATTTTCTTGAAAGAGTAATGGGTTTCACCATTCCACTTTCTGAAGATACAATTGAAGTAACTAGAAAGTATATTGCAAAGAATCCCTCATGCCACATTGTTGCTCAAAAAGATGATCTGATTGTTGGATGGATTGGTTTGACCTTTGAAGAAGATGGCAAAATTTCATTTGGTGTATACACACATCCTGATTATAGGGGACAAGGCATAGGCAAAGCCTTAATGGAACATGTATTTCAAAAATATCCAAATGTTGCTTTCAAAATTGACGTAACAGAAACAAACACTAAGGCTATCGACCTTTACAAAAAGCTAGGATTTAATATAACAGGTAAATCTAAATGGCTAAAAGCTGAATTTCCAGAAAAATTCTTACCATTGGTCGACATGGAAAGAACCCCGTTTGTTGAAGTATTTACAACACGAATCGATACTATTTTCGGGTGTACTTTCCTTGTTGTAGCTCCGGAACATTCGATAATAAAAAATCTAAAATCAGAGATTTCCAATCTTGAAGAAGTTGAATCTTATGTTGAGGCAGCTAAAAATAAGACAGATTTGGAACGTCAAAGCCAAAAGGAGAAATCAGGAGTCGAAATCAAAGGAATCAAGGCTGTAAATCCTTTCAACAATGAAGAAATTCCGATTTTTGTAGCAGACTATGTTCTAAACACTTATGGTACAGGAGCTATTATGGCTGTTCCTGCTCATGACGAAAGGGATGGGGAGTTTGCTAGAAAATATAATATTCCAATCAAAATCACAATTTCAGAAAACTTTGAGGGAAGTAGTTTTCCAAGTGGTCAGACGTACTATGTTATTCCAAAGAAAAGCCTTACTAGTATAGAAACTTTGAAAAATGAAATAGAGCATATAGAAGTTTTCGAAAAAGATTCTAATGTTTACGTAAGACTAACAGCGGATGAGGATATTATAAAATCATTCCAGAACAATCTCACCAACTCACTAAGCGGAGTTCAGGATGAGATGTTAATCTTGTACAACAACAAATTTGTTCAGCTAACACCTGAACAATTTAAAGCTGCAGTAGCAAATGAGATTCAAGAGCTACCAGAGCAAACACATAGTTTTCTTACTAATGAAGATACAAAAATCTGGGAATTAATTGAACCTTTCAAAGATCGTATTTTTACAACAAACCCAGGAGTAGTAATTAACTACGGAGATTACTTTAGATTATCTACAGCAGATGCGACTGAAAAAATGCAATCATGGCTTGAAGAAAAAGGTTTAGGATTTAAGAAAACAACTTTCAGATTGCGTGACTGGTTACTTTCTAGGCAAAGATATTGGGGTTGCCCAATTCCAGTTGTCTACGATCCTGAAGGAAATCCACATCCGATGGATGAGAAAGACTTGCCTTTGGTACTTCCAACAGATGTTGATTTTAAACCAACAGGCGAATCACCAATTAAAAGTTCGGAATCATTCAAAAAATTAGCAGAAGAAAAATACGGAAAAGGTTGGTACTTCGAAGCAGACACTATGGATACATTTGTAGATTCAAGTTGGTACTTTATGCGTTACGCAGACAATGGGAACAACGAAGAAATTTTCACAAAAGAAAACGTTAACTACTGGAATCCAGCAGATCTATACATGATTGGAGCAGAACACACAGTTCTTCACTTAATGTATGCCAGATTCTTTACAAAATTTTTATTTGACGAAGGTTACATTGGCTTTGATGAACCATTCGCAAAACTAAGGCACATGGGAATAATTTCTGGACCAGACGGAAGAAAGATGAGCAAAAGATGGGGAAATGTTATTAATCCAAACGACGAAGTTGATAAGTACAGTGCAGACACAGTCAGAATGTACGAAATGTTCATGGGCCCATTAGAGGAACCTAAACCATGGAATGATAGCTCAGAAAGTGGTGTATTCAGATTCTTATCGAGAGTTTGGGATCTATCAGACAAAGTTGATTCGAAAACTCAATCACCAAAACAAGACTCTGAAGTAAATAAATTGATTGGAAAAATTGATAAAGATACACAGAACCTGGCTTTCAACACAGCGGTTGCTAAGTTTATGGAATTTGTAAACTTTGCAGCTAAAGAAACTAGCTTATCTAAATCGGTATTTGAAACTTTTTTAAAGTTACTTGCACCATATGCACCATTCATAACAGCAGAGCTTTGGTCTAAATTAGGTAACTATGAATCCATACACCTGCAGTCATGGCCTTTGGTTGATGAAAGTAAATTTTTAAACGAAAACGTTAATCTTGCAGTTCAATTTAATGGAAAGAGCAGGGGACTAGTTTCTGTAAATCCAGATACTACTGAAGAAGAGGTGATGGCGTTAGTTAGAGCGGATGAGAAACTTGCAAAATACATTACTGGAGAGCCTAAAAAGGTAATATTCGTTAAAGGGAAGATCATAAACATTGTTCTTTAACTTTTAGCTTTTCGAGCATGAAAGTTACTATTTACAACGCAGTTTCGTTAGATGGATACATTGCAACATCCGAGGGTGATACTTCATGGGTAAATGACTTAGAAGTATTTGATAGAGCTCTAGCTAAGGCAAATGTTGTAATCTACGGACGAACAACTTACGAATATTTAGTGGATTCGGAGTCCTTTCCCCTCGGAACTATTAAGAACATAGTTTGCACAACAAGACCTGGAAAATATTCAGAAATAATTGAAGCTGAATTCTCAGATTTAAAACCAGAAGTTCTATTGCGACAGCTAGAATATCAAGGAACTCAAAAAGTAATTATTGCTGGAGGCGGACATACAAATGCTTCATTTATTGCTACAAATCTTGTTGATGAAGTAATTACAGACGTGCACCCCATACTTTTGGGTTCAGGAGTCAAGTTGTTTGAAATAGACGATTTAGCAGTCAAACTTGAGCTAATCTCCTCTAAAAAATTGAATGATGGGATAGTACAGATAAAATATAAAGTCGTGAAGGAGGATGTTGAATGATTATAACTTCAATCCAGCAAGCCAAAAAAGACGAAGAAAAAGTAAATATATTTCTTGATGGAGAGTTCTGGAGCTCTTTTACCAAAGACGATCTAATCAAGTTTGGGTTTTTCAAAGGGTTTGAGATTTCCATTCAAGATGCAGAAGAGCTAAAAAAGAAATCAAGAATTTCTAAAGTTAAACTTCAAGCGCTTAGACATTATTCAGGTGTTTTAAAAGCAGAAAAGGATATTCGTACTTATTTATACAAGAAAAATTTAGAAAAAGACGAAATAGAAGAGGTCATCGAATACCTTAATAAGCATTCCATTATTGACGACCAACGTTTTGCCAACGCTTTCGCAGAATCTAAATTACGTCAAAAAAAGTACTCGATAAATAAAATTATTGCCGAGCTTAAGAAAAAAGGTATAACTGAAGAGAAAATTAAAAAAATCGAAGGGCTAAAAACTGAGAATACCGATGAGAATCAAAACGATGCAATTAAGAAATATATTGAAAAGAATCCCAGTCTTTCAAAAGAGAAGTTAATCCAAAGATTATTAATGCGAGGATTTAAATACTCGAGTGTTAAAGAAGCTTTGGGCTCATAATTTTTAGCTTTCAGCTTTAAACCTTTTAGCTTTTTCTGGTATCCTATAGTGTTCTCAGAATAGCCCAAAAATGCTATAAGCGAAGCTTTAAACATGCTAAATAATTACTATAGGCATGTTATAATATAACGTTCATTCCGTTGGACTACTGGGTAGAATACGCAAGTTTTACTACTCGGAGGAAAGTCCGGACTTTAATTCGGTTTCGTACGATACTTCGGTATTAACGAAATAAGCACCTCGAAGCTCGAAGGAAACTTATTGAGCACACAGGTTGGGAGTAATCTCAGGGAGAAAAGGGCAACAGAAAGATACTGCCGAACCGCAAGGTGGCGATGGTGAAATAGTGTTCTACTTCGTCTTAGGACTTCGTAGAATTCTCCGAAGCATTTATGCATAGGAGAAAGGTAAGAGCTCACTAAGTTTAATAGTAATATTAAGCTTCGGTAACCCCTGCTTAAAGCAACCCCAAGCAAGTTTACTTGCGTAAGGGCTTAGAGAAATTGTCCTTAAAACAGAATCCGGCTTATGAGAATGAATACTAAACCGCTTTAACGAGCGGTTTCTTATTGCTTTGTAATCGTCTGTAATCTAAGATATTTAGTATGACAGAAAAAGTAAGTGACTTAATAAAAATTCCAAGGTTCCTTCTAGCCGCTGTAGTAAGCTTTATAGGTGGCCGGGAGGTACTGCGATCGTTTCTTAACGGCAATACTTTAAGTGATGTAGAAGCAGTAAGTGTAATAGACACAGTTAGAGCTTTAGAAATTCAATCTCATCAACTAGACCTTGGAGGAGGAGGATATGTACGTTTCAATGAAAAGGTTGTTTCTAGAAGTGATTACCTGCAAAATATATTCTCACTAGTTATCCTGTTGAACAAATTTGGTGCGGAGTTTCAAATACAAGCAACATCTACTAACCAGACATTGCTTTTTAGCGGAGATATGCCAACGGACGCAGAAATTCGTGAGGCTTTCGAAGCTATACTTCAAAATGACGAAATACAGTCAATAGTTACTAAGGTCTACATACCTGAGAGCGTAATATCGGAACTTGGAGATGAATCTACTTTGCCGGAGTTAGTTTCTATTAAACCTGATGAAGTAAATTATGCGTTTGATGAAGCGAAACAATTACTCGCTAATTCATACAATGTTGACACCACTAACTACTCAGTAGATATTGACGAGCAGATTGATACACTTGGCATAGAATTTACATTTAATAACGGCAGTAGAGTTGAGAAGATACAAACTTCATCATTTGGAATCTATGATGCAGATGGAACACTAGTTGGTTATGTGCGTATAACTCACTACAACAATAATAGGAGTACATACTATTCCGTCTCTCACTCTGCGATAGACAATTCAAGAGACATAGTAGGCGTAGGCCAAAAAGTAATTCCATTTGCTTCACAAGTAATTCTTAACGTACCAAGCTTTACAGTTTGGAGAATTGATCAAAAGATCATGGCAGAAGATCGAACTCCTAAAACCACTTTAAATGTTCCTTAGTAATTTCCAATAGCACACTAATTATTTTTCTACAGCTAAACTTAGCTCTTTGATCCTAGTTTCAAGCTCACTTAACTCTAATTTGATAAGTTCAGATCTTGCCAGACCTGTTAGTTTAACTAGTTGATCAACAAGCTCGATTCTGTATCTTTCCATCTGAGCAGCCCATATTACCATTGGGTCTGAAAGTTGCTCCATATTATTGAGTCAAACCATTCAAAACATATTCTCTAACCTCTGCTACAGGAATTCTAACTTGTTGCATAGAATCTCTTTCCCTTATAGTTACAGCGTTATCTGTTGCAGTATCAAAGTCTACTGTAATGCAGAATGGTGTACCCACTTCGTCTTGTCTTCTATATCTTTTACCAATTGATGCAGTTTCATCGTACTGTGTCATCACATCAGACTTTAATAAGTTTTGAATTTCTCTAGCTTTTGCTTGGAGTTCAGGTTTTTTAGATAGTGGCAGAATTGCTACTTTTACAGGAGCTAATGACTTTTTAAGTTTTAGTACTATTCGAGTATCTTCAGGGACATCACCCTCAGCAGCTTTGATAACTTCTTGCGTCCAGGCTTCTTCCAATACCATCATAAAACATCTATTCAAACCCACGGAGGTTTCAACAATATGTGGGGTAAATCTTACATTCTTTTCTTGATCAAAATAATCTAGCTTCTCACCTGAGAAGTTAGTGTGTTGAGTTAAATCGTAATCACTTCTTGCATGAATACCTTCTAATTCTTTAAATCCTCCTAAAGTTCCAAAGTTATATTCAATATCATAAGCGGCAGAAGCGTAGAAAACCAATTTTTCGTGTTTTTTGAATCTCAAGTTATCTGGATTAATTCCCAATACTCTTACATGCCAGTCCATTCGAGCTTGTTTCCATTCTTCAAATATTGCTTCTGTTTGTTCAGGACTATGGAAGTATTGCATTTCCATTTGTTCAAATTCTCTAGTTCTAAAGATGAATTGCCTTGCTACAATTTCGTTTCGAAAAGCTTTTCCAACCTGAGCAATACCAAAAGGAAGTTTTAATCGCATTGTCTCTTGTACATTTTTGTACTGTAAATAGATTCCTTGGCAAGTCTCAGCTCGAGCATAAACCACGTTATCATCATTGAACTGTGCATCAGTTGAACCTAAATTTGTTTTCAGCATTAAGTTAAAGTTTCGTGGTTCAGTTACATCGTTACCATCGGGACTTTTAATTCCATTATCTTTAATAATCTGTGATATTTCTTCAGGTGTCTTTTTATCCATATCCACCTTCTCGCCCTTTTGCTCAAACCATTCCTCAACAAGGTGGTCAGCTCGATAACGTTTATGCGTCTTTTTATCTTCTACTAAAACATCAGAGAATCCTGCAGCATGACCAGAAGCTACCCAAGTCTTAGGATGCATAAATATTGCAGAATCGAGTTGAACAACATCAGATCTTTCTTGAACTACAGCTTTTTCCCATTCTCTTTGAATATTATTCTTAAGTAGAACTCCCATTGGACCATAATCAAATACAGCTGATAATCCTCCGTAGATTTCGCTAGAAGGGTATACGAATGCATTCTCTTTAGCCCAGGAGCGGAATTGATCCAGAGTCGTCATTTTGATTGCAGCTGTTAGCGGTTGGCTGTTAGCTGTTGGCTTGCTTTCTGTATTTTCCATATTGTAATTAGATGTAAGATATATGATTTAAGTTCTAAGATTTATGCATTTAATTTCTTTAATAGATTTATTAGTTTTCTTTTAATAACATTTATTGCAGAATTGAATTTACTATATTCAAACTCTGTTAAATAATTTAGTTCAAAGCTTGCTAGTAATAAATACTCAACCTCTGTAGCAGAACCTAAGCTTATCGATATGTATCTTGCAAAAAGTTTCTGGCTTGATGCTGTTGATCCTTCTGCTATATTTGTAGGGATTGATAACCCTGCTCTTAGCAATTGATCTACTAGTCTGTACTTCTCAGCTTTATCAAACTTATCACACAGCTTATACAATTCCTTAATTAGATGGTGCGATTCTTTCCAAACTTCAAGCTTTTTAAAATCGATCATAAATCTTATATCCTAAATCCTAAGACCTAGAATATAACAAAAAACCGCCCCAAGACCTATGTACCGTAATACATAAATCCTGGGACGGTTGTTAAAACATATTCATGCAAACTCTATATGAGCCTGCGGTGAGTCCCTAAGGGATCACTTTGTGACTTGTCGAACCGCGGTTCCACCCAATTTCCTTATTATTTCTAATAAAGCACTTTTGTGTTTATTTCAGCTCCAGCATGCCATTGCCTTCAACGCTATCTTCCAATTATTATATCATGACCAAAAATATTCTAAAACTGTCTTTCGCACATAGCCCAAAGCTCTGAGCTCTCAGCTTTATTCAATTACAACTTCAATTTCTACAACTTTTTGTTCTGATCCATCCATTGCACTTTCAGAATAAAATCTTAATACTGCTTTATCTCCACTTGATAAGCTAGTCAAATCGATTTCTTTTGTAAATATTCCAGGGTTGCCAATGTCAGATGGTAAGTAGTTTAGAAATCCAGAATCTACAGTTGTTCCTCCTGATGATATTCTGAAATTTACTGTGTTTTCAAAGAATCCTTGTGCTATACCATAAACTGTAAATACACTATCAACCACAGATCTGTCGCAAGGAAAGAATACAATTAAACCTCCATCTTCCGCAACATTGTTACAACTAACTCGAGAGAATTCGCTAAAGTCAGGCAAAACTATTGGTTCGCCTTCTTCAGAAATGCTACCTAACATTGCTTCTAAATTTGTAAGCTTTTGTTCTACTTGAGCAAGTCTTCCATTACTGTTGTGTAGGTTTACTCCAAGGATAGTAGATACGATGGTTAGAGCAATTATTAAGACAAAAACTAGAGCGGTGAGTATAAATCTTTTCATAATGGTGTTTTAACTAGAACTATTCTATTACAATTAGCTTTTTACTTCTACTAATAGCGGTATACAATGAGCTGACAAGCATAGCAATACTATGCAATAGATTCAACGGCTCTTGTAATAACGTCATTCTCCAAGTATGAACCATAATCGGACATTCCTAGTAGGGCTAAATGCCATATAATTTTTTTATATTGTCTCAACTGAGCACCCGGCTTTTCATTAACTTGATGATATGATTCTAATTGTGGAGAAGGGGTAATTTTTACTCTAGCTATAAGCTCTTCTAAAATAGATTGAACATCAAGCTCTGCGAATGAGTCACTCCCATCATCTTTTTCTTTAAATTGATTTATGACTTCATGTTCCTTTGGTGTTAGGTCTAACTCTGTAGCAACATAACTCTGTAATGCTGCTGCGTTTTGAGCTAATAGTGTCTTAAGTTCGCTAGTTATAAAAACATTGTAATTGCCTTGAATTAATATCAACTTATCTTCTAAACCCTGAAGTCTGTCAGCATTATTTTGGAAGTAATCAGATAATACAATTGCAGCATCATCGTATTCAGGATCTCTATCGTTCATAAATATTGATTTAATAATTAAACTTGTATTTCCTCTTCTTTAGTATATACCCTTCCGCCTTTCCATTGTCCACGATACATTACTCCCTCACCATCTACTCGGTGGAACTCAAATTGAGCAAATCTACAACCTAACTCCATTTTAAAAGGAACACCAGAAAGATTGATTATTGGCACAACAAACGGGCCTTGATAGCCTGGATCGGCTTTGTACCCAAGTACCATGATTCCATTAGCTAAAACGTTATACCTCGCTACAAACCTTGCTACAATCGCTTGTGGCACATCCATGGTTTCTACGGTTTTGAATTGATAGTATTTATTAGGCTGTAGCTCGAACCAATTGTTATCGTTACCCACTTGGTATTCAGCAACTTTTTTGTATTCTCTTGTTTTTCTTGTTGTTTTACCTAGAAATGCTTCTGATTCAGTATCCATCTCCCAAATTTCTCCTAAACGAACATCGATAGCTGCACCTTCCGGTTCTACTAACCCATCTCCATCGCCAATGTCTCTTCCGGTTAACCAATTATTTTCTAAGACTTCTGCAATTGGTACTATCATGACAAAAAAATCAAAAAACTAAAATCAAAAAAATAACGTTTTAACTCAATTTCTAGCTTTATTCGTGAGCAACATGTTGTTCTGCACAAGCTTCACACTCACAATGACAATGTCCGTCCTGGTCTTCTACACAGTTTTCGCAATCGCAATCCTCACAGCCTTCGCATCCACATGGGCATGATTCTTCTGCATCTAAGCTAGGTAAGAAATCCTCAATATATCTATCTGCACATTCATTAATTACCTCTTGTGCTGATTCTAAACCGAAGAAACCTTCAACTTTACAAGTACCTGGTTTCTTCATGTCTTTGTAATGTTCCCAGTAATATGTAGCTTCCTTAACCCAGTATTCACCTAAATCTTCAATTGTTTGAATATGATCTGCTCTTTTATCATCATTTAACACTGCAATAATTTTGTCGTCAACTTCACCACCATCAACAAATTTCATCACACCAATAATTCTTGCTTCTACCAAAGAACCAGGAATTAAAGGTTCGGCAACATTTACTATTACAATATCCAGTGGATCGCCATCTTCATCCCAAGTTCTTGGAATAGCTCCATATGTGAAAGGATAGGCTAGGCTTGAATATCCTACTCTGTCTAGCTTTAGATGACCCGTCTCAGTAATAATTTCGTATTTATTGATTGAATTTGAATTTACTTCAACAATAGCATTTACCACTGTTAATTCTGCACCAGTGTAAGGTGGAACAATGTGTAATAGATTAGGCATGTATGATGATGGAGTGATTGGTAAGTTTGCCATAATTGAGAAAGGTTAAAAATTAAAAAAATCAAAGGTTTAAAAAGGTTTATAATTTGATATACCTTTCAGCCTTTACTCTTTGATTTTATCAGATAAATTTCGTTTCTGCATCGAACGATTGTAGCGTATAATGCAAATATACTTCTTAAACTAATAATATGGAAAATTTAGGATATATTGAAGCTGTTATTAAAACAGAGGATGCAGCTAAGTTCACGCAGTTAGTGAATGAAGTTTGTCGTGCCGAGGATTTTTATCTTTCGGAAATAATTCCTAGAATTAATGGAGATGTGACTTCTAAACTTCATTTGACTTTTCTTTACGGAATTGTAGATGAAAAAATAGATAGAGCAGAGGTCGACGCAAAGTTAGCTGCACTAGACATCAAAACATTGAAGTTAGGTAAGCTTTTCTTGAAAAATGGGTATAAGGGTGAATATCAAATATTAATGGTGGAAGTTATTGATGAAGATGGGAAATTAGCGACAACAGCAAAAAGCTTTAACTCATTTGATCAAAATCCATTCAACAGGTACGAGTTCAGACCACACATTACTTTAGCTTATGTTCAACCTACTTTTTTATTAAAAGGTGAGTTTGACTATCCAAAAGAGGTTGCTATCGAACAAATTAAATACAACAAGTAAAGCACATCTTGGAACTTGATCGGTAAAGTTGTACACTTTACTTGTGGACTCATTTTCATTCGGACAAAAACGCACAATATATATCACACTAATACTTTTAGTGGCTCTTAATCTCTTGGCCTTAATTCAAGGTTTTAGTAGGGCTTCAGAACCTGAAACTGTTATGGAGGAAGTGTTGTTAGTTCAAGAATTAGAATCGCCAACGATAACTTTAATCTCTCCCGTCACTACCCAACTCGAAACTACAGAAAGCTCTATAGTAGTTTCATTTAGATCTACTGGAGATAGCGTTTTCGTAAATGGTAATCAACAAAATTTGAGTAGGAATAATGAATACGAAACACAGGTATTATTAACCGAAGGGAGCCAACTAATAACAATTGAAGCTACAAATAACGACGATAAAAAGGTTTTCTTGGATATACTAGTGAATAAAATCACCAACCCACAATCCTTTTCAGTTAATTAACACTCCTCGCAATCGTGCAATTGTAAGCAATGCACGGTATAATGCTCAAATCTTAAACACGAATTTATGAATTTAAAACTAGGAATAGTTGGATTACCTAATGTAGGAAAATCCACGTTATTTAATGCACTAACTAAGCAAAGCGTTCCTGCAGAGAACTATCCTTTCTGTACAATTGATCCTAACGTAGGTATTGTTGCAGTTGCAGATAAAAGGTTATTCGACATTGCTGATATAGCAAAACCAGCTCGAACAACACCGGCAGTGATTGAATTTGTTGATATTGCAGGACTTGTTAAAGGAGCTGCAAGCGGAGCAGGCTTAGGCAATAAGTTTTTGAGCCATGTCAAAGAAGTTGATGCTATTGTGCAAGTTATTAGAGCATTTGATAATTCGAATATCACACATGTCGAAAATTCAGTAAATCCAACTAGAGATATCGAATTAATAAATACCGAATTAATTTTAAAGGACTTAGAAACTATAGCTAATAGACAAATGGGCATCGGGAGCAAAGCAAAGTTCGATAAAGTTTTAGGTGCTTTAGCCGAACATTTAAAAGAATTGTCAGATCATCTAGAGCAAGGAAAACTTGCTAAAGATTTTCCACATCATGATGACGAAGATGTGATGAAAGAACGAAAAGGTTTATTTCTGATTACAGACAAACCAGTTATTTTCTTAGTAAACGCAACAAAGGATGCCGATATGGAGCCATTGCAAGAGATTCTGAAAAATCAAAACTACATTACAATGGACATTAAAACTGAATACGATTTAGCTACAATGGACGAAGAAGACAGAAAAATGTTTATGGGTGAATTAGGTCTACAAGAAACTGGACTAGAACGGTTAACTCGAGCAGCATATGACTTGTTAGGACTAATTTCTTACTTCACAGAAGGACCAGAAGAAGTAAGAGCATGGACAATTGAAAAAGGTTGGAAAGCACCTATGGCCGGAACTGCTATTCATACAGACTTTTTAAAGAAATTTATTGCTTGCGATGTTTGTTACTATCAAGATTACTTGGATAACAATGGTTGGAATAATTGTAAGACTGTTGGCAAAGTGAGATTAGAAGGAAAAGATTATGTGGTCAAAGATGGCGATATAATCGTATTCCGACACGGTAGTTAAACGTACAGTTGTTTCGGTTCTTTGTATCTTTAATCTTTAACCTTAATTTAAGGATTTTCCATTCTTATGTCGTTCTTATCTACAAAGATGAAAGTAATTCCTTCTGTATTAAGAAATTTGCTTAAAAACTCACTTCTAAATAGAGCTTCTGTGTAGTCTTCTTTTAACTCAATCCTAAAAGTGTTTTCATCGAGCTGAACAACGGTAAATCTACCATCAGAATAATTAGTAGCACGAATGTAAAGCCTAAAATCTATAGGCTCAATCGTTTCTTCTCCTTCATAAAATGTATCTGATTCCGATTCAAAGAATGGGTTCAGAGGATCTACTTCATTTTCTAGCTGGGTAAAGTATTCTTCGGGTGATAAGGTTGTATTTTCATCAAGATCTTTTAAAACCACTTCTACATCAAGAAGTGATAGACCTTTAGAGTACACTATACTATTTACCAAATTAGACAATGAAAGACTATCAGCATTTTCGCTACGTAATATCATAAGGATTTTTTTACCGTCTAAGTCATATAATTTGTACTGTAAAATTACAGTTCCATTAGCAGTTTCTAATCGAAGCTCCTCAACTCCTTCTGCAATTTGTGTTGGTCTTAGATTATTAATACCACCAAAAACGATTGCTAATCCCAACAGAATTACTATCGCAGTTATTGTTGCAAAAACAAAAGAAGAAAAGCTTATTTGCTGGTACCACTTTTTCTGTTCAGAAGACTCTTCTTTAAACTTTAGTTTTGACTTAGATTCTTTTTTTTCTAAATTGGTAGTGTTCATAAGTTACAGAATTTTTTTACCCAAGGAGTAGAGTCTATTTCATTTCCAGCGAAATATTCATTAGAAACCGCATCACTACTTATAATAGCAAAATGTAAGTGTGCATTGTTGACACTAAAGCATCCATCCGTGTTTTCTGCACGCACACTCCATGGTTCCCAATTCTTATCGCCGTACTTGGTGTTTTGAGAATAGTTAGTCTCAACCCCAAGTTTACCATCATAAATTGTTGCTAGGGTTTGACCCTTTGCAACTCTTTGACCCTCATTTACCTTTAAGCCTTCAACATGAACAAACCTCCAAAGCCTTCCTAAATCATCCAGCATATGTATTACAAATCCACCATCATAGTAACTTTCGGATTGATCAGGTAATTTTATGAAACCACAAATGGAACCGACAGGTATATAAGCGTTTAGTGTTTCAACGGGGTCTCTGATTTCAATTATTGTACCGTTTATTGGAGCTACAACAGTTTGACCAGGAGCAGTGATGTCAGTTGGCATTTGCTGATACTGGTTATAGATATTACTCTTGGAATGAGAGAAACCACACGTCCCAAAAGCATTGCAACCTTGAGAATTTTGGGAAATTCTTGTAGGATTTGTTACTGGACAAGCAAAATCCCCTTCTAAAATATCATCATCTGTACCCGAACCAGGTAAACAAACGGCTGGATTTTCACCTTGGTACATGTATTGAATAGGGTCTAAAGTACAAGATCCAAAAGGTTTTCCTTCTCCATAGCCATCGTAACAGTCCTCATACCTCAGTTCAAAGTGCAAGTGAGGCCCAGTTGTCCTTCCAGTTGTTCCAACGTATCCAATCACCTCCCCAGCTTTTATAGCCATTCCAGGAAATAGTCCTTGCTCAACCTTTGCCATATGCTGGTATCCTGTCCAAACATCTTTATCGGAAGTAAATTGAGTATGTTTAATAACAACAAAGTTTCCTGCTCCTTGATTGTATCCAGGAGAATCAGGTACTTGATTAGAGCCATCAGGTGGTTGCGTAGCATCGTTGCTCATCCTATCTATTATTCCATCGGCAGCAGCTACAATTGGAGTAGAAATTGCTGCAACTAGGTCAACTCCACTATGCTGATTATTTCCATGACTTTGCGAAATTAATAATGGAA
>CAZYSE010000004.1:0-5990 GCA_964650085.1 uncultured Candidatus Saccharibacteria bacterium
GGCACCATTTCATAAATTGTGTTTACTAGCTCTGGCATAACCTTTTCTAGTTTCTGCACATCCCACTTTCTTTGCTCTAATAGGAACTTTAGCTTCTCAGGGTCTTCAGCAATCACCATTCTTCTCTCTCCATAGTTTGTTTGACTAACTAGTCCCTTTTTGATCAATTCCTCTACGTTATTATGAGTTGTAGACCTCTTAATTGACGTCTTTCTAGAAAGATCCATGATAGTCGATGGTCCTGCTTGTAAAAGGCTTAAATAGATGCTGATTTCTTTATCATTCAATCCGAAATCAACTAAGTAACTTTTTAGTGCTTTTTCTGAAATGGTGGGCATTTTATTTATTTAACAACTTAATTTATATGGTAGCGTTTCACTATAGACTATTTCGTCTTACATTTCACTAGCAAAACCTGGGTAATTATAGCATACTTTTGTCAAATAAAAATGACACCCCGAAGAGTGCCATTTCAAATTCATTTAGTGGATCAAGCAAACTGAGCAAAAGCTTTGTTAGCTTCAGCCATCCTAAACACTTCCTCTTTCTTTTTGTATGCTGAACCTTCCTTATTGAAAGCATTAAAAAGCTCTCTAGATAATGTTACAGAGAAAGATGTATCCTTTCTACTGGATCTTGCTGCTTCCAAAATCCATCTTATTGCAAGTGAATCTTGTCTGTATGAGTTAACAGGAACAGGAACCTGTAGGTTCGCTCCTCCAACTCTTCGTGATCTAACTTCAACCTTTGGCTTTACGTTTTCTAAAGCTTTCTCTAATGCTTCCGCACCGTTCAATTTAGTCTTTTTTGCTAAGTCTTCTAATGCAGCATATACTAGATTTCTTGCTGTTTCCTTTTTACCATGCATCATTACGTTATTGATCAATCTTGAAACAATAACACTATTGTACGTAGTATCTGGTTTAATATCTCTTTTTGGCGCTTGTTTTCCTCTCATATTTTTTGTTTGATTTTTTTTAATTATTCTTCACCAGCAGGTCAATCGCTTCTGCTAATTACTATTGATTTATTTTTTAACTGCTCCTGCCTTTGGCATCTTTCTTCCGTACTTACTTCTAGCCTGTCTTCTTGCATCTACTGGAGCTGCGTCAAATACACCTCTTACGATTTGGTATTTTACACCTGGTAAGTCTGGTCTTCTTCTTGCTTTAACTAATACAACTGAGTGCTCCTGTAGGTTATGATTTTCTCCAGGAATGTAAGCTGTAACAATTTGCTTGTTTGATAATCTAACTCTGGCAATTTTTCGTTGCGCTGAGTTTGGTTTTTTTGGTGTCATAATCTTTACAGCGACACAAACTCCTCTTTTAAAAGGGTTTTCCTTCTTATAGTACGTGTTTTGAATTGCATTGTAGTTAAAATGCATAGACTTGTACTTAGAATTGTCTTTGAAAAGTAGACCTTTGAATCGAACCATTTTTGTCTTTGGTTTTCTTCCTTTTCTTACTAATTGCGATACTCTAGCCATATATTTATTGTGTTTACTATAGTGTAGTAAGGGTTTGACCCTTACCTCCACTATTAATTAATTATTTTCTTCAACAACTTCTTCTTGAAGTAGCCCCTGTCTTCTTAAAAGCTCTTTGCCTAATGGAACAGGTCGACCAATTATAACATTCTCTTTCAATCCTCTCAAGTGATCCACTTTACCTACAAGGGCAGCATCAGTTAGAACCTTAACTTGCTGTTCGAACGAAGCAGCAGATAAGAAACTTTCTGTTCTTAACGCAGCATTTGTGATTCCAGTGTAAACTCTTCTTGATTTAATTTCCCTCTTTCCAGCAGCAACAATAGTTTCATTCTCTTTCTCTACATCTAAATGATCAATGTAGTCTCCTGGTAAGAATAACTCTGAGTCACCTCCGTCTAGCACAAGTAGGTATTTACCCATTTGTCTCGCGATGATTTCCAAGTGTCTATCGTCAACTTCCAATCCTTGAATTCCGTAAACGTCTTGAACTCCTTGAATGATGTATTTCTGAGCAAACTCAATTCCTTTTAGCTCCGCTAACTCTTTAGGGTCAACAGATCCGAAAGTTAATTGATCTCCTCTCTCTACTTTTTGTCCATCCTTAACCATGATATTAACCATAGTTTCAGTTTCTTTTTCTGATTCTAATGTTGTATTTCCTTCGATTACTACGAAGTTATCAACGATAGAAACCTTTCCTCCCATTTCTGCTTTTAATTCTTTTCCATTCTTTACAAATACTGCCTCTCCTTCTGCAATTGTTGATCCATCTTTTACAACAACTTCATATCCTGGTTTAATTTCAAACTTCTTAGCAGCCTTCTCTTTAGAAGTTACTCTGATTACTATAGTTTTCTTATCGTCGATTATAGAAACTGTTCCTGCGATCTCAGCTAATAATGCTTGTGCTCTAGGGTTTCTAGCTTCTAACAACTCTTCAACTCTTGGTAAACCTTGAGTAACGTCTGCTTTTGCAGCTCTAGCGTCTGATTTAGACTTTAGAGTCAACTGAGTAGTTGGTTCTCCAAGTGATTGCGATGCTATTGTTCCAACTGCTACTCCGATATCAACCATCTTTCCAGTACCGTTAGAATATCCATAACATTTAACACAAATTCCATGAGTTGTTTTACACTTCATTGGAGTTCGCAATAAGATGCTTGTGATAGATTCTATTGCATCAATTTGTCTTGAAGCTTCTAAAGTAATAACTTCTCCCTTCTTTGTAATAACTTCTCCAGTTTTTGAATCTACAACATCTTGCAATGCTACTCTTCCTTTAACTCTATTTCCGTATGTCTGTAGTCTAGCATCGGCTCTGTTTATTACTACACCTTCTGTAGCTCCACAGTCATCTTCAACAGTAATAACATCTTGAGCAACGTCATGAAGTCTTCTAGTTAAGTATCCAGAGTCAGCTGTTCTAAGAGCAACGTCTGCGAATCCCTTTCTAGAACCTCTTGCGTTTACAAAGTATTCAAAGTTACTTAATCCTCTTTCGAAGTTTCCTTTAATTGGAAGGTCAACGATGTTTCCTGATGGGTCTGTTACATATCCAACAACTCCAGAAATCTTTTTTACCCAAGATTTTACTGAAACAGCTCCTGAGTTTTGTAGATCCATTAAGTTTTCAGATTCTTTGCTTGCAACTTCCCAAACAGCATCTTGAATTTCTTCAGATTTTGTAACCCATTTGTCCCTTTTGTTCCATTTAAATTCATTAACTGTTGCGAATCCTTCTCTGAAGTTTTCTGCCAAATCAACTTCGATTTGATCATATTCTCCAAGCTTTTCGCTCAAAATCTTATCTGTTCCGAATTTGAATTCGTTCATTGAGATCGAGAACCCGTATTTTCCTCCGTATTTAAATCCTAAGTTTTTAATGTGGTCTAGCACAACGATCGCAACATCACTTCCATACTTAACAAATAAGTCAGAAGATAAGTTAGCAATATCTTTGTTGTTCAAAGCCTTATTAATGTAAGGATATCCTTCAGGCAAAATGCTGTTGAAAATAGCTCTTCCAGCAGATGTTGTTAGGATTTCTCCGTTTAACAATACTTTTGCTGGATTAAAGAAATCAATCTTTCCTAAATCGTAAGCAGAAATTAAGTCTTTGATATTTGAGAATACTGGCGCGTGTTTCTCTCCTCCTCTAATTTGAGTTAGGAAGTAGATTCCCATGGCCATATCCTTCGATACGTTTACAATTGGTGAACCGTCTCTTAAGTTAAGCATGTTTGATTTAGCCAACATTTTTGTTTTCGCTTCTTCTACAGCTGCCTCAGATAGTGGTAAGTGTACCGCCATTTGGTCTCCGTCGAAGTCAGCATTGAATCCAGTACATGTCATTGGGTGCAATCTAATTGCATTACCCTCGATTAGTATTGGGAAGAATGCAATAATACTTTGCTTATGTAGTGTTGGAGCTCTGTTCAATAGAACAGGTCTGTCGCTACTTACTTCTTCCAAAATGTCGAAAACAACGTCTTCTTTTTCTTCAAAAATTACTTTTGCTCTTGATGGGTTTGGAGCGTGTCCTCTAGAAATTAATTCTCGAACAATAAATGGTCTGAATAACTCTAAAGCGATGCTTTTTGGTAAACCGCATTGGTGGAACTGTAGTTCTGGACCAGGAACGATAACTGCGTTTCCTGAATAGTCTACTCTCTTACCTAATAAGTTCTGTCTAAATCTTCCTTGCTTTCCTCTCAACATGTCTGATAAAGACTTGAATGGTAAGCCTCTTGAGTTTAGTGAAGGTGCTCCAGGTTTGTGATTATTGTCTAGCAATGAATCAACTGCTTCCTGTAACATTCTCTTCTCATTTCTTAAAATGATTTCTGGTGCTCCTAGTTGGATTAATCTCTTTAATCTATTATTTCTATTGATTACTCTTCTGTACAAGTCGTTAAGGTCGTACGTAGCAAATCTACCTCCTGGTAATTGAACAATCGGTCTTATATCTGGAGGAATCACTGGTAAAATCTCTAATACTAACCATGAAGGGTTAATATCTGATTTAAACATTCCTTTAATTAATCTAAGTCTTTGTGCAGCCTTAGTCTTTCTCAATTCTGATCTACTGTTTCTCATCTCTTCTTCTAGTTTTACGATCTCTTCCTTAACTTGTAGATTATCAAGAATTCTCTTGATAGCTTCTGCTCCCATTCCTGCTTCATAGAAGAAGAATGCGTAGCTTTCTAGTAATTGGTATTCCTCTTCTGCAAGAGTAGTTCCAACGCTCATAGTTTCTACTAACGATTTTAGATCAGCGAACTTTCGTTCTACATTGTCTTGTTTCTGTTTGTAAGCAGATTTGATTTTTGCAGCTTCTGTTTTTTCGTTGTTTCTAATTCTTTCGATTTGAAGTTCTAACTTAGACTTATCTTTGTTAGATTTTCTCGCTTCTTCGATTTCTTGTTCGTATGAACCACCGATTTCTTTTAGCTTAGCTTCTAATTCTGCTGAAACTTCTTCGATTTCAGTTTTCTGAAGATCTTGAATACTTTCTACAGCCTTGGTTCTTTCTTCATCGTTTACTGAGATAACAACGTATCTAGCATAATAAAGAACAGTTTCTAGTTTCTTTTGTGGGATATCCAAAATCATTGATAATCTATTAGGAATTCCATTTGAGAACCAAACGTGAGCTACAGGTGCTGCTAACTTAATGTGACCCATTCTTTCTCTTCTCACTCTTTTATGAGTAACTTCAGTTCCACATCTGTCGCAAACAATTCCCTTGTATCTTACTTTCTTGTATTTTCCGCAGTAACATTCAAAGTCTTTAGTAGGTCCAAAGATTTCTTCGGCCATTAAACCCTGAGGTTCAGCCTTGAAAGTTCTGTAGTTGATAGTCTCAGCTTTAGTGACTTCGCCATATGACCAGTTCATCACATCTTGAGGAGATGCTATCGATATTTTTAGTGCTTTAAAGTCTTTTATCATATATTTGTCTAATAAAGCTTAATTATTACTATCTTCAACTAAATTAAATCCTCGGTCGTCTACTGTTTCTACTACAATCTTTGAATCGTTACCTACAGAGTCCACAATTTCCTCAAGAGCCATATCGTCTCTTGTATCATCGTATTCTGCACTTAGCTTTTCTAATTTAATTCCTAATCCAGCAAGCTCTTTATCAAGAACGTTGAATGATTCTGGAATATAAGGTGCTGTAATCTTTTGTCCTGTGATAATTGCTTTGTAAGCTGCTGCTCTACCCACAACATCGTCAGATTTGATCGTTAACATCTCATGTAATACATTTGGTACTCCATGTGCTTCTAATCCCCAAACTTCCATCTCTCCGAATCTTCGTCCTCCCTTCTGAGCTTTACCTCTAACTGGTTGTTGAGTAACTAGAGTGTACGGTCCAGTTGATCTAGCATGAACCTTATGGTCAGCCAAGTGGTCTAGTTTGAAGTAATATTTTACTCCAACTGTTACCTTCTGTGAGTACTTTTCTCCTGTTCTTCCATCGTATAGATCAACT
>CAZYSE010000004.1:6000-38242 GCA_964650085.1 uncultured Candidatus Saccharibacteria bacterium
CTTTCTCTTCATAATCAACTCCATTGTCTTTTGCCATTTGCATAAGACCATCTAATGAGTATTCTGAGAATGGTTGAATCTCTACTCTAATTCCCAATTTCTTTGCTAATGCTCCGATATGAGTTTCGATAAGTTGACCCAAGTTCATTCTTCGAACCATAGATGCAGGTCCGATTAATACATCAACTGGATGTCCATCAGCTGTATGTGGCATGTCTTCTACTGGTACAATCTTTGTAACAACTCCCTTACCTCCGTGGAAGTCAGTTAGTTTGTCTCCGATTGAAATTTTATGAGTTTTTGCAACCCAAACTTTCACTTGTTTCAAAGCTCCAGCGTTTAGTTTAGCTCCCTTTTCTCTGTCCAAAACCTGAACTCCGATAACAACTCCGTGCTCTCCGTTAGGCATTCGTAAAGAGTTATCTCTAACATCTCTAGCGTATTCTCCGAAGATTGCTCTCAATAGTTTTTCTTCAGCAGTTAATTCAGTTTCTCCTTTTGGTGCGATAATTCCACAAAGAATATCGTTAGATTGAACACTTGCACCTAATCTTACAATTCCTTGTTCGTCTAAGTTTCTTAAAGTGTATTCTCCAACACCTGGAATATCTCTTGTAACTTGCTCGTTTCCTAATTTAGTTTCTCTAACTTCCTGAATGTATTCTTGAATGTGAATAGATGTAAGTACATCTTCTTTTACTAATCTATCGCTTACAACAATTCCGTCCTCGAAGTTGTATCCATCGTAAACAACGTAAGCTGCTCTAAGGTTTACACCTAGGGCTAACTCTCCATTATCTGTACAAGGACCGTCAACTAAAATGTCTCCTTTCTTGAATTTCTGTCCAGGCATAACTACAGGCTTCTGACTGAAGCAAGTATTCTGGTTTGTTCTTACGAATTTTTCAATGTTATATCTGTGCTTTCTCGCTTTTGTTCCTGTGTATTCAACAACCACTTTAGCTGAGTCTGATTCAATAACTACTCCGTCTTCATCGGCATAGATTGATCTTCCTGAAGCTCTTGCTGCATCTTTCTCAAATCCAGTTCCTACAATAGGAGCTTCTGATCTAATAAGAGGAACAGCTTGTGTTTGTGTCTTAGCACCAATCAAAGTTCTGTTAGGGTCATCGTTTCCAGCAAATGGAATTAGAGACAAACCTAAACCTGCGATTTGACTAGGACTTACATCAATTAAGTCGATTCTTGTAGTTTCAACTTTTGCATAACCTTGTCCTTCTCTTACATAAGCCATGTAGTCTGTAATGTTTCCGTTATCGTCTGTCTTCATACTAGAACTTGCGATACTATGCTTAGCTTCGTTGTCTGCGTCTAAGTAGATTACTTCAGATTTATCTACATAAGGAACTAGGTTGATAAATTCAACCTTAGCCTTCTTAGCTTTTTCTATAATCTCTGCTGTTAAAACTACTCCGTCTTTTGCGAATGAGTTTCCTTTTACCATTCTTCCTGCGAACTTTTTAAGATCGTCTTTTGCAACATTGAACTTGTTAACAACTCTATAATATGGAGCTTCTAAGAATCCGTAATCGTTAATTCGAGAGTAAATTGCAAGTTGGTTAACCATACCGATAGATGGACCTTCTGGAGTTGTTACTGGACAAAGTCTTGAATAGTGAGAGTTGTGAACGTCTCGAACTGAGAATGTTGCTCTTTCTTTTGTTAAACCTCTCGGTCCTCCAGCAGAAATCTTTCTCTTAACTTCAAGTTCTGACAAGATGTTTGTCTGGTCCATGAATCTCATCAATGCTGAGCTTCCAAAGAATTGGTTTACAGCAGACATGATTGGTCTTGTGTTGATAAATACAGCTGGTGTAACTTTCTCATCTGTTGAGTAAGTAGCCATCTTGTCTCTAATATTCTTTTCCATTAAAAGCATTCCTGCTCTTAGTTTTTCTGAAACTAATTCGTCTACACCTCTAATTCTTCTGTTTGTTAAACTATCGATGTCGTCTGGAGCTTGCAATCCGCTATTTAATCTAACTAAAGATTTGATAACTTCAACAATATCTCTTTTCTTCAATATATAGTCTGCAATTTGAATGTCTTCTTCGATTCCTAATTTCTTGTTCAACTTATATCTTCCAACTTTTCCAAGGTAGAATCTTCTTTTGTTGAAGAAAATATTATCGATTAAGCCTTTTGCATTTTCTAATGAAACTGAATCTTCAGGTCTTAGTTTTCTATAAATGTCGATTAGTGCTTCTTCTGTGTTCTTTGTAGGATCTTTTCTTAATGTAGCTTCTAAGAAATTAAATTCTCCCCCCTCTACTCCACCTAAAGCTTTTAGGATTTCTGCGTCTGAACTATATCCTAATGCTCTCATTAAAGTAGTTAGTAGAATTCTTGGTCTTTTTTGTAATAGCTTAATGCTCATTACTCCGTATTTATTTATTTCAAACTCATACCAGTTTCCTCTGTGAGGCATCAATTTAACGCTATACAGCTTTTTCTTTGTTGTAGATGATTTGCTTTCTGAGAATAATAGACCTTCAGATCTAAGAATTTGGAAAACAACAACTCTTTCGTTACCGTTGATCATGAATGATGCTCTATCGCTCATCAAAGGCATGTCGCAAAGGTATAGTTTTTGCTTTTTGATCTCTCCACTCTTTTTATTTACCAACTTAACATTTGCATGAACTGGAGCGTCATAAGTCTGACCTAAGTTCTGTGCATCTAAAAAGTTAATCTTTGGTTCACCCCAGGTAATGTCTTCAAAAAAGAGTTCCCATGATGTACCAGTATAGTCTTTGATCGGATTAATCTCATCGAATAATTCTTCGAATCCATTTTCCATAAATTGTCTGAAGAATTTTTTCTGCGCATCTAAGAAGTCTACATCTAAATGCGGAAGGGGATTTTTGGTTAGAGTTACTCTCTCTGAAATTGGATTAAGTGATTTTTTAGCCATATCGTTTTTGTTATAACAGGCAAAAAAATTGCGTATTGACAATTACTATTAATTGTAAACACGCAAATTAGCTTGTAAATATTATTGATCTATAAACCATCAGGGGCTTATGTTTTTTGAGAAATGATTCCTGATTATAGCAAACAATTAGTGTCGCGGTCAAGAATATAGACGCTAAAAACCTCGTCTTTTGAAAGAAAATTATTTTTTAATCCAATCGGTTGGATCGACATTGTTTACAGTTTGTCCAGATTCGACTTTTACCAACAATACTTTACCAGATAGTTCGTCTTTATTGCAATTAGCTTCCCCTTTTTCTTTAATACATTTTACGAATTCAGTGTACCTAGCAGTATATTGAAGATCTAATGTATTACTGTTAGTTACTATATTGGACAATAAATTATACGTTCCACTTGGCAGAACCAAAGTAAAGTTAGAATCGTAAGCAGAAACTGTCACACAGTATTTCAGACTTGCGTTGTTAGTGCTTTGCGCACATACAAGTTGATACTGACTAAATGTCGAATCTCCAACAAGAAGTGGAAAAATTGTTCCCTTTATTGTGCCATAGCCATTTTTGATTTGTCTTTGCAACTCAGTTTCTAGCTGCTCGTTATCATTTTTTAACCTTTCTACTTCTGAATTAAGTTCTCTAAAACTACTCTGCAGGTTTTCTATTGTTACTTGACTCTCCTCTGTACTATTGTTTAACAATACTGACGTCTCTGAGTATGCGCTATTAATATCGTTGAGCTCTTTTGTCTTCGTATACAGCAGTACCGCCAAAACAATACTAGTAACTACGAAAAATAGGTATAAGCCAATCAATAGTAGTTTTCTTAGGAAGTGGAGAACTTTTCTCATAATTCAATTGTAATCTTTATGGTTTCCCATGTGTTTGTACTGAATTCTGGAGTCAACTCTACTCCAAAAATATCTGGAGTTCCGAATTCCGTGATTAGAATTTCTTTGTTACTTAGTTCATTAATAGAATATTTGGTTTCGCCCTTTTTAAACTTTAATCCTAAATTATCTAAACTTGCTGAACTAAAACTATATGAACCATAAAATGGTGCAGTTTGATTGCTCTCAATTTTTAGTACATCTTCTGTATACATATTTCCGTTATTTAAAAAACTGATAGTATACACATATCTTGAGTCTGAATATTTCTCTAAACTTGTCCTAAACTCGAACGTCTCATTTGAAATATTTGTAATAGTCGGGAAAATTTTTGCTTTATTAGCTTCAGAATCAGATGCTCCCAAAACAGACGCGTTGCTTGGATCAACTTTTGGATTTAAAGAGAAGACCGTTAGAAACGTAAAACCGTATATTGCAAGGATAGCCGATAGAAGAACAGCTGTCTCCGTAAATCTTACCACTCCTTTTAACATTGAATTTTCCTAACTATTTATATAGTATATGTGCATATGAAAAATATCAAGTCGCTAACCTCAATATTCTTAATTTCCTATCTTGTCTTTGCTGGACTTACTCCCGTACTTGCAGAAAGTGCTGGAATTAGAATTTCGTCTGAACTAAAAGAATACTCTCAGAATCCAGAGGGCAAAGTTTTGAAGTACGAAATGATTTTAAATTCCGAAGTAAGATCTGATAATGTTCGCGTTACATGGACGGTACGAGGAAATGTTAAATTTGTAGATTCCACTAAAGCAATTAGAAGATTCGGAGTGGAAAGCGGACAAGCTTATACAATTCCGATTGAAGTTATTCCTACTGGAAGCGGTTCAGCAGAACTAACTGGTAAAGCTGAAGTGTTCCAAGTTGATGGAACGTTAACTTCAACTGTGCGAACGAATTTTGTTATAAATACTGAACTTGAAAAGCTTCCATTAACTGACGAATACAACAATGCAAAAAGGTTAAGTTCTATTAAAAATGTGATTACGACAATCGCAACAATTGGAGCATTTGCAGCAATTGGATATTTTGGATTCAGACAAGCTCTCAAGTGGTATAACAAAAAACCGGTAGTTAAATTCGAGGACGCAGAACCACCTGCTCCAACTTCGACACCTTCACTTTAATTTTTGATCTGATACTTGAGTCTTGAATCTTAAACCTTGAACCTTGATTATTTGTATTGCGTTACATTTCATTTTCTAAGTCTTAATATATAATACGAAGATGGAATGGATACTCCCTGATCAAAAACTGCCTTTTCTCCAGCATATTTTAGCTGGAAGCGACGTTTACAATTCTGAGTTCTTTTCTGATCATAGCGTTGAAAAGCTTTACCCCACTGCCTTACTCCACGATTGCAACCTTGCCGCTAAGGAGATCTTAAATGCAATTTCAAAAAACAAAAAGATATACATTTATGGAGATTACGATGTCGACGGAATTTGTGCTACTACGATTTTATGGCGATTCATCTACTACGATTTAGAATACAAGAATGTATTCCCTTTTGTCCCTAACAGATTTGTTGACGGATATGGTTTAAATCCAGACAGCATTCAACATATAATTGATGAAGGCGGTGAGCTCATTATTACTGTCGACTGTGGAGTAAAAGATATTGAATTAGTGGCTGAATACTCTACTCAAATTGATTTTATTATTACTGATCATCATACATTAAGGCCTCTTTCCGAAAAGCAATCTGATGACTTTACTATCTCACGAGAAGCTATTTACTCATCAAAAGCACTTGCAGTTGTTCATCCTCAGCTCGAAGATTACCCTTTCAAAGACATTTGTGGTGCGGTTGTTTCGTGGAAATTAATGCGTGCAATCGCTGAACAGATGGGCAAACCCGAGCTTTCTGAAAAATATTTACAGTTTGCAGCAATAGGTACTGTTGGAGACATTATGCCTTTGGTTAACGAGAACAGAACTATTGTTACTCTGGGTTTAAAAATGATTAACAATTCTCAGTTTGCAGGAATAAATGCTTTGCTGACAGTTGCCGCCGTTCCACGTGGTAAAGTCAATGCAGAAACTCTTGGATACTCTATTGGTCCTAGATTAAATGCTAGTGGAAGATTAGACAACGCAATGGTAGCTGTAAAGCTACTTTCGACCAACTCTCCTGAGTTTGCAGAAACTCTTGCAGAACAATTAGATAAGTTGAATTCAGAGAGACAAGCTCTCACGAAGAAATATTTAGAAATTGCAGAGAAGGAATACCTAGCAAATGAGTCGCTATTTGTTCCAATAATTGTTGGCGATGACTGGCCCGAGGGAATAGTTGGGTTAATTGCGGGAAGACTTACAGAAAAATTCTACAAGCCTTTTATAGTCGGTTCAAGAAATGGCGAGAATATAAAAGCATCTGCAAGAAGTATCAAAGAATTAAATATAACCGAGGCGCTAAACGAGCACTCTACTCTGCTGGATAAATTCGGAGGACATGCTCAAGCAGCAGGAATGAGCCTGAGGGCCTCAAATTTGGAGGGCTTTTTACTAAACCTCAACAACTACGTATCTGGAGTTTTTCAGTCAAAAATGCCCCTCAGGAGCCTAAAAATTGATGCCTTGGGCGATACTGACGTGTTTAGTTTTGAAACTATTAGAAATCTTGAGCAACTTGAACCATTTGGTAACTCCAATCAAAAACCAGTTATTGCTATACTAGGAATCAAATTTGATTCCGTTTCAAGAATGGGCAAAGACAATCAACACTTCAGAGCGAAGTCAGGAAGGATCGAATTCGTTCAGTTTAACTACGAAGAGCTCCCCGACTCCTCTACTCTCTACGATGTAGCAGGGTTTGCAGAGATTGACTCGTGGAATGGCCGAGATAAGATTTCATTTAAAGTGCGGCATATAAGAAAATCTTCAAACATTACGACTTAAATCGCAACTTCACTGTCCAATATCGTTATTCCTGCGAACTAAGGAACTTTACAGAGAAGCTTCGTTACATGGGATGAACTTAAGTTTTCGAATCAACCAATAGCAACAATATAAATCTAGCATTACGTTACTTACCACGTGGTGAGAAGATACTGTGAGCCACATAAACAATACTACTCCGGTGATTTCAGTCTTCTGGAATGAGGTTGGAGTGAACCTGAGACACTCCTCTACTCTCTGTGCCATGGTGAGCAGCGAGGTACGAGCGTGTCGAACCACAACAAAAAACCCGAACACCTAAGGCGCTCGGGTTTAATTTAGAGTTTAGTTAAATTATTTAACCATATCTCTGAACTGCTTTCCAGGTCTGAATCTTGGAACGCTTTTTGCAGGAACCTTTACAGGTGCTCCAGTCTTTGGATTTCTTTTTGTACTTGCCTTTCTTTTTACAGCAAGGAAAGTTCCAAAGTTTGTTAATGTAATTGCGTCTCCACTAGACACTGTCTTAGTTACGCCTTCGATTAGGGCATCAAGAACTGTAGTGACATCTTTTTTTGTCATACCAGTCTTATTTGCTACCCAGTTTACTAAATCTGCTTTATTCATATAGCAAATGATAATATTAAATAGTATAGTTGTACTTGGCCAAGTTCTACTAGTTTATAACTTTTGAATACCTAAGTCAATAAAGCGTTTCAAAACATTGTGATGCCCTAAATCGGCCACAAGCATTTACACGCAATGGTATCAGTTGAGACTATAGGATATGCGCTTCAAATACAGCTCGTTTGGCTTTCCTGGCAACAGTTTCTACTGGATATATAACACAGAATCACCGATATATAACCGTTAATATTATATTCAGACTGTAGTTTTAGGCTAGTTAGAATATCCTAAAAAGCGTGATATTCTTTCACGTTAAATGTTTTTTCACGTGGATAGTTTTCAATATTTGCGAATTTCATTGAATTTTCTTTAGTGCATCCAAAGAGAGTAGAGCGCAGTTTTTTCTAGATGTAGTAGGCGTAAAGCCCAGTAATTCATATAGTGCCGACTCTTCAATAAGACCATCTGCAAGCTTTTTGCCTTTAACATGATTGTAGAGTAGTGAGGCAGTGGCTATAGCAATAGAGCAACCTTCAGCTGTAAATGACAATGAACTTATTATCCCCTTATCTAGCTTGATATAAAGCGTAAGCGAATCGCCACATGTCGGATTTTCGACCGTTACTATGTGGTCAGCCGTCCATTCTGGCTTCCCATAGTTCATAGGTGAGAGGTAATTATCTCTTAAATTTTCTTGTATATCCTTACTGTTCATAGTGGAATTATCTCATTTAGAGCTAAACTTTACAAAATCCAATAACTGCTACCGTTACTGAATTATTCTGGAAGCTCTGAGGATTTTATAGGGTCTGTTACTAGAGTGAGGTAGTCTTTAGTGAGCGAGTAGAGTAGAGTAGCCTCTTGTTTTGACATTTTAAGTTTAAGCTGTGATTCTGCAACCAGTTCCTGTTCAGACATTTTATAGTTTCTATCAACAATCTCAATAAATTCTGATATTTGTTTTTCGGAAAGTTTATTCAATACTGTGTTCTGATGAGACTGAACTATAAGGTAAGAGATCAAGTTATCCTTGAAGAGGTGCAAAGATGACCTTAAATAAATGCTTCTAAAAGCGACAGCTGCTAATACCCAAGATATGAACAAATATATAGCAGCACGTGGTGTATCGATGTACTTAAGTAATAAATAGATCGATATAACCACTGCAATGTTAAATGCACCCAAATAGTTATAGATATTTAAGCGATTTTTTCTATACTGATACACCTGGGGCTTGTCGACGATTTCCTCTTTTTCTGGTAATTTTTGATTGAAAGAAAAAACCATTAGTATTGATGAGGCAAAGAATACTATTTCAATTGTGGTGAATGTATACGATCCTAAAGCGTTTATACTAAATGCAACCAGAGAGATTGCTATGGCTAAAATATAGATTTGTAATCTGTTCATAATTTGATAAATAGCTATTAATCTAATAATATAGCTTATATGAACATTTGTCCTGCAATACTCACAAACAACATAAATATTTTCCGAGAAAACCTTAGAAGTTTTCAAATTTTTGACGAAATTGACGTTGACATAATTGTTCCCGGAAACCTTACCAGTGCTCGTAAAACTGTACCTATCCAAGATGCGATAACTGAAGTTAGTCGCTTTAGGAATAAAAAGTACAAATTCCATTTAATGTGTGACTTCCCTTTCAATGAAATTCAAAAGGTAAAAGATAGAATACAATTTTTGAACATTGTATTCATAATTCACCAAGAGAGTAGCTTCGATAAGAATGACGTTGAGTCTTCGAAAGCACCTATAGGAATAGCTTTAAAGTACACTACAAATTTTAGAAGCTTAGAATATTACGAGAACTTTTGCTTAGTACAAATTATGAGTGTAGAGATTGGTAAACAGCAAAACGCTTTCGAGCCTATATCGCTTCAAAAAGTTACGGAACTCAGAGAATTAGGGTATGATAGAGAAGTAGCATTAGATGGCGGGATAAATCTTGAAAACATTACCTACATTGCCAAATACGATATAAATAGTCTTTCAGTTGGTTCTTATTTTACAAAATCATTGAACGTTATCACTGACAAAGAAAAGATTGAAGACGAAATAGAATTACATGTTAAAAAATAACTCATGCCTGCAATAGTAGACTTACCAAAAAAATCAATAACAACACAAATCCCAGAATCTCGGTCCAAGATAGTTCAAAACGTTACTTTCTTCGGAGATTCAGCAATACCAGAAGGCGATCCAATATACCAGTCAGTTTATGAAGCCTCAAAAATCTTAGCATCTAGTGGATATACAATTGTTGATGGAGGAGGACCTGGAATTATGAAAGCAGCAACCGATGGTGCAGAATCTGTAAATGGTGATACCGTAGCTGTATACTGGGAACCTAAACTAGCGGCTTTTTTTGAAGGGAAGAATCTTGCTAATCTTGCAGATAAGACTCTAGCCGAATCAAACTATGTAATGCGAACGTTTGGGTTGATAGAGCAGGGTGACGTTTTTGTTGTTTGCAAAGGGGGAACTGGAACTATTTCGGAATTTGGACTAGTTTGGTGTTTAGGCAAATTGTATTATGGATGCCATAAGCCAGTCGTGCTTTACGGAGATTTCTGGGATGGATTGATCGAAGCCTTTCAAAAAACAATGTATATCGACGAAGTAGAAATGGCCGTTCTACATAGAGCAAAAACCCCAGAAGAACTACTTAAGCTTATTGAATCGTTTGAAACAGTTTTCAGTCACTGTGTTACAGTTGATGACAAAAGCTCAGATGAGCTTGCTTTTATTATTAACGGACGGCGCGATAAAACGACCGAAAGTTACGATAAACTTGCATCTGAATATCATGCATCTAGAATAGGTAAACTACCTTCACAAGAACAGCTAGATGACTTTATTTCGTTGGTACATGCGCCAGCAAGAGTTCTAGATATTGGAAGTGGGACGGGACAGGATATTGCTTATCTATCTACAAAATATTCTACAGAAGGACTCGAGATCTCGAAAAGAATGGTAGAAATTTCAAAATTAGAAAGTCCAAACAGCAATATTATGCATGGGGATATTTCAACAAAGAATATTGGTGTAAACAAGTACAAAGGAATTTGGAGTAGAGATGCTATACACCACTTACACGAAGATCAATTAGACGCAGTATTTTTGAAAATATCTAAAGCACTAGTTGAAGGTGGTATCTTTTACTGCATCGTCAGAGAGGGGGAAGGCCAGATTGAAGAGAAGGAAGAAAAAAGTTATGGAACTATGGAACGCTTCTATCATTTATTTACACCTACAGAATTGATAAGTAGAGCAGAGAAGGCCGGCCTTGAACTTGTAAAAATTGATCACTCGAAGAGAAGTCACAAATGGCTTGTCGGAGTATTTAGAAAAATTTAATTCTTAAGTGAGATACAATAAAAAACCTCCGCAATTGCGGAGGTTAGTGTATTAAAAAAACGAAATTACTTTCGTTTCTTAGCTACAGCTTTCTTTTTAGCAGGCTTCTTTACAGCTTTTTTAACAGCTTTCTTTACAACCTTCTTAGCAACAGTCTTTTTTGCAACTCTTTTCTTTGCAACTGACTTTTTTGCTACCTTTCGTGTTGCTTTTTTAGCAACCTTTTTTTTGGCAACTGCCATAGTAGTTAACTTAATAAATAAAAATAGTTATCTTAAACATATTCTGGGATAATTTGAGATGAATGTCAAGTATTTGCTAAAATGAAAAACACCTTCTATGAAGAATAACGATAAAAAAGAGGATATAATCACAAAACTCAAAGAGATCTTTGGAGCCGAGAAAGGCCAACTGGTAATCGATAACATTACTTCGTCGAAACCAAAAACCTTTAGACTAAACCTGTTGAAGACACCTTCAGAAAAAGATTTTGACGATATCAAAAAATCGATAGTTCCAGGAATTATTCCAAATAGTTTTGTTGTTATTGATCAGTTACAAATTTCCAAAACTAAATTAAACGAGGACAAGAAAATTTACATTCAGGAATTGGCTAGTATGTTACCTGTAATTGCTTTGAATCCCAAAGCTGGAGAACGAATCTTAGACATGTGTTCATCTCCAGGTAGCAAAACTTCGATGATACAATCTTTGACAAATAATAAAGCTGCGGTAACAGCTGTGGAAAAAAGCCTCGGCAGATTCTATAAATTAAAGGAAATTGTTACTGAACAAGGTTGTGAGAATGTTGAATTTGTACATTCTGATGCTAACTATTTAATTAAACGTGACTACGCACTTGAAGGCTCTTTTGACAAAGTATTGCTCGATGCACCATGCTCGAATGAAGGAGGAATCGTTTTAAGCGAACCATCCACATACAAGTACTGGAGCGGTAGAGAAGCTAAACAAATAAGTAAACTTCAAAAAGGGTTATTAAATACAGCATCAAAATTAGTTAAAGTTGGAGGAGAAATTATTTATTCCACCTGCACATTTAGTGTGGAAGAAAATGAGGAAGTCCTAGATTGGTTCTTAAAAAGAAGCGATAATTTTGAAATTCTTAAAACTAACTTAGGTTTAGAAAATAGCATTCCTGGTCTGACTTCGTATAAGGAAAAGACATATTCAAAACAAGTTAGTAATTCACTAAGAGTACTGCCTGATAATTACTTTAAAGGCTTTTTTCTTGCTAAATTGAAACGACTGAGATAGGTAAGTTTCTAGTTTTTGGAAACAAACCACTTCAAAGTACTGCTAAAATTATGTTAATATCTACAGCTTTAAAAAACTAACATGTTAAAAAAATCGATAGTAGCGCTCATATCTGTAGGCATATTAGTTGGATTTTTCATAGTAGTTAACGATAAAAAAACAGATGGATTCTTTATACTTAAGGAAGAAGGTACTCTGTTTTTTAGAGGTAATGAGGGCGAATCCTACCTACAAGTAGTACAAGATGATATTTCTGTCGCCAATGGCACATACGTTAAAACAGGAGAATTTTCCTCTGCCCACATTGTATTACCCGACAACACGGTTATTTCTTTAGATGAGAAGACTGAACTGCAGATTAAGTTCATCGATAAAAGAGTTGAAATCACACAGTTATCAGGAAATACGTGGAATAGAGTAGAGACGCTAACAAAAGGGAATTCTTTTACAGTCAAATCAGGCGACACGGTTGTCGATGCACAGGGTACAATCTTTCATTTTCAAGTAAAAGAAGATGAAACAGTTGCCGCGGCAGTTGAGGAACACTCAGTGATTTTGAAAGAGAATGGAAAAGAAGTTGTTGTAGCCGAGACAGAAAGCGCAGTCACAACCACAGAAGGCGAAATCACAAAAGCTCCAATATCCGATTCATTTAAAAAGACCCGATGGTATTTAAGAAACAAGGTTTTAGATCTAATCAAACGAACTGGTTTAGATAATATCTTTCTAAAAGACAAATTGAAAAAGGAATTTATACGCGATGAACTTGTTCAAACAAGATTTAATATTGTGAGCCCAGAGGTAGAAAGCACTCTTTTAACAATTGAAATCAACTCAGAAGACACCGAAGTTTGTAGTAATGTTGAAGACATCCCCCAATACGTAGAATACTCACGTTACGGAGAGCTATATTCGACATTACTCACTAGTTGTGAAGACGAGGAACTATCCGATGAAGAAATTGAAAAACTAACTCAAATTTATAACAACATTTTGTAAAAGACATTTTTCAGCAGAGTAGTCGCTGATAAAAAAATCAATGGTTAAAAATCAAAGAAAAATGTCCAATTTGGGGACGACTCAAATTTAAAGCTCGCTCAATTTGTATTAAAAATTCGATAAGTTTGAACCAACTTTTAATTAAAAAATCGTTTGATGTAACTTTTTGAACAATAATTTAAGTTTTTTATACTCAACTATCGCTGCTTAATATGGAGGATTTTGATGACACACAACAAGTCGAAGCAATCACTAAAGATCCTGTTGAAGGAATTATTGTAGAAGAAGGCTTTAGACAATTTATATTAGAGAACTCCGCTAACCTTCCTAAAGGCTTCATCATATTTGCTTACTACCAATTCGACAAATTTTTAGAACTAAATGCTTTCGGAGAAATTACAGTTTACCAATTTACCGAGTTCCTTTTTACGCAAATAGATGAACTTTACAATAATTTGAATTGTATCAGGGGTGGAGTTGACGACACTACATTTAAATTGATACTTAAGAAATTCATTCCCGAAATGGAGATTGAAGATGATGATACATTTAAAGCTTTGCAGAAAGATTTCGAATCTCAAGACTATCCGAGTTTAAATATTCAATTGGCGAAACTGGACATAGGATACTTGGCTTATTCTGAAGATAAACACAAACCAGTAGTCCCCGTAGTGGGATCTCCAGTTTTTGACATGTCTGAAATGATTCTGGAAGAAACAGATCCCGAATCTACTAAAGAGCTAATTCCTGCTTCTAATGTGCAATTTTCTACTAAGGATTTGGATCGAGTAAGTCAAGCAAAGGAGCTGAGTAGTGGCTTTACAAGGTTTCTACGAAATTTCATGCTTAAACTTGCGGCAGAGAGAGAAGTTAAACCTGTGAATCTACAAGTCAATATTGATCACCTTCTGGCGGATATTATTGAAGTTCTACAAAATGCGAAGAATGAGATTTCTAGGGAGTTTGCTCTTCTAGTCCATGAAATAGATGACGGAACGGAAGCTGAAAACTTGCTACGTGGTAGGCTACTTACAAAACATGTCTTAAGGATTTTTCCAGGTAGTACTTCAGGAGCATTTCCCAACGATGCTCAGATGTTTATATATAAATTGCTGGCAACAGATTTTGGTGCATTGATAACACAGATGAAAATTCTTGAAGAGCTAGTATCTCTTCCTCCTCAACTTTTTGGAGTAGTTACAGATACTACGGTTGTTTTAGAGAAAGCTTTGAATAAAAAAAGGTATTTTCGTGAATTTAAATCTGTAATAGAAAAAAAGCTTAGCGGCAGACCAAGTGTGCAAGAAGCAATAAAGGTATTCTTAGATATTGCCCAAGTCCAACAATTTAGAGGAATGGCTATTTATTTTCTCGGCCATTACATCTGCTTTAGGGCTATTATGGAGGAACAAATTGCATTTGATAAGGAAGAAGGGACTGCAAGTGAAGAAAATATTGATTATTCTTTAGATATTAATCACCTTTGGGAGCATGAGGTGAACAGTGTACAGGATCTAATAGACAAAATTGTCGGTGAAATGGATTCTCCAACTATTGTTACAGAGAATCTTCAAGAAACAGCATTTGACGTTTTCTACACAGATGTAGGTAGTTTCTTGGAGCAGTACATGACCACAAACACTATTAGTTTTCTGACTTATACTCAAGCTGTTGCACAGATTTTTGACTGCAAAACTTTTCTCTGCGAAAGAATACAAACAGGACTGAATGTCTAGTCGTAGATGTTATCCAGAAATACATATACCCTGTGAATTTCATATTGATTCAGGGTATAATCTCCGTATGACTAATCTACCAAATACACCGATAAAAGGAACTTCTGACTGGTTTCCAGAGGAATTTCGAATAAGAAAATATATCTTCGATAACTGGAGAAAAGTTTGCACGTCTTTTGGATACGAAGAATACATGACTCCCATTGTAGAAAATGTTGAAGTATATAAAGCAAAATCAGGAGACGAAGTTGGTGGAGTAGAGTTATGGACGATTGAAAGGGAGGATGAAACTTATGCGATCAGACCAGAAATGACTCCGAGCGTAACGAGAATGGTTACAAGATTTTATGATTCGTCACCAAAACCGATTAGACTTTTCTCAATTGCTAATTTTATGAGATTTCAAAAGCCTCAGCGTGGAAGAAATCGAGAGTTCTGGCAATTAAATTTTGATATTTTTGGTTCAGAAAAAATTGAAGCTGATTTTGAGGTTTTAGAAATGGCGCTGGAAATCATGAAAAGCTTTAATCCTCCTGCAGGTTCATTTACTATGTTTGTAAACGATAGAGTTTTAATAGACTATATTCTTTCAACTGAATGTGGAATTGCAGAAGAACTGAGAAAAGAAGTAGTAAGATTAATGGATAAATCTGCAAAATTGAGCAGAGAAGACTTCGGAAAAGCACTTTTAGAGGTTGGAGTTACCGATAACGGAGTGAATGCTTTGATGGACTTCTTAAGTATTTCTGAAGGTGAAAAACTAGTTGAGAGATTCCCTGCCATTGCTGATAATCTAGGATTTGTTCGAATTATGAAAATTCTTGAGACTTTGAACTTAAAAGGTTACGGAGAGTGGGTTAAGTTTCAACCAAACATTATTAGAGGTTTCGACTATTACGATGGGATGGTTTTTGAGGTTTTTGATAATCATCCAGAAAACAACCGATCTTTGTTCGGTGGTGGAAGATACAATGGACTTGCTGGAATCTTCGGATCAAAAAGTTTTCCTGCAGTTGGATGCGCTCCTGGAGATGAGACTTTAAAGCTGTTTCTAGAAAGCTGGAACTTATTAGGTAACGTTAAGAAAGAAGAAACTTACTACTTACCAAGATTTGCAGGAGTTTCGGAAGAAGCTTTTAGTAACTTAGCACGAAAACTGAGAACTGAAAACAGATCACTGATAACTGGCCTTGAAGAAACTGGTTTAATGAAATCTTTTGAATATGGCGAAAAGAGAGGAATAGATTTTCTTGTGATATTTGGAGAAGAAGAAAGTGCAAAAGGGATCTATAAAATTAGAAACATGCGGACAAGGGAGGAAAACGAATACAACATCACTCTCCAAGAGAAACTAATACAAGAAGCAATTAGGTTGGTCGTATCTTTTAACAAAGCTTCTAGTTCCTTTTTAGCTAACAAAATGAATATTAATTTCAATAAAGCTGCTGAACTAATTGAGGATCTTGCGAGAATGGGTGTCATTAGTCCAAGTAACGGCAGCAACCCTAGAGTTGTTTTAGTACAAGATGCAGAACTATTTATTAGAGGTTTGAAAGTGTAACCTTTTTCAGTTACTTCTGAAAGAACTCTAAGCTATCTCTCAGCAATTCAGCAAACTTAGTAACTTCTTCACTAGAATTATAAACCCCAAAACTTACCCTAACTGTAGCCGGAACTTTAAGAACATCTCTATGTAAAACTTGTGTGCAATGATGACCTGCCCTTACACAAACACCATGATCCCCTAAATATTGAGCAATATCGTGTGGATGGACTTTTTCGTGATAGAAACTTACTACACCAACACCAGTATTTGAATGGAAAATTCTGAGATCTTCGATACCTTTAAGTTCCAGCATTAAATCAAATGTTAGTTCTTCTTCAATTTCGCTAATCATTTCGAAACCAATTTCTTCTATAAATTTGATTGCTCTGGCAAGCCCAGAAGCACCTTCTACATTTGGAGTTCCAGCTTCAAACTTTGATGGAATTTCGTCCCAAACAATTTCGTCTTTTTTGACCTCTCTTATCATTCCGCCACCAACTTTAAATGGTTCTAGCTTTTCTAAAAGTGATTTTTTAACGACAAGAGCGCCAATTCCCATTGGAGCATATAGTTTATGACCACTGAAAGCTGCTGCATCTACATCTAAATCTTTTAAGTCGACTTTCATGTGCGCAATAGATTGAGCAATGTCTAAAACTATGATCGCGTTTGGACAAATTTCTCGGATTTTTTTAATTGGGTGAACAGCTCCGGTGACATTACTTGCGTGACTGAGAGCTATGAGCTTAGGGTTAAGTGTTTTGAGCTTTTCATCCCAATCTGGGAGCAGGTCTCCGTTTTCGTCGACTTCTAAATAATTCACTTTTGAAAAAATTCTCCTCCACGGAAGTAGATTTGAATGATGTTCCAATTCTGTTACTACGCAAACGTCATCTGCTGAAATTACACTTGATCTTAAGAGTGACTCTGCCAATAAGTTTAACCCTTCTGTAGTTCCTGAATTAAAAATTACTTCTTCTTTCTCTACATTTAGAAATCTTGCGACAGCTAATCTCGAACTCTCGAAAGTTTCTGTTGCTTCTTCTGCAAGAGGGTAGAGGCCTCTGTGAACATTCGCATTTCGGTTTTCGTAGTAATTTTGAATCTGTTCTAAGACGACTTTTGGTTTTTGGGTTGTAGATGCGCTGTCTAGATAAACCAAGTTTGGTTTTGTTTTGAAAATTGGAAATTGTGCTTTAATGTCGTTCATAAAGAGATTTTAACATTGAAAGCATTTGGAAGTAAGGGAACTATGCTTCCTGTACCTGTGGCTTTAGCTGACAAAGTATTCCATTGATATATTCAATACATACGTCTTTTTGATCCATAGAACTTTTTTGGAAGAAAGTTTGCAATAGATCTAATTGATCAATCAAAGACTCAATGATAATCTTTTTCTTTTCGGGGAATTTTTGCAGTTCTAATTCGAAAAGTTCCACCCACATATCGATAAACGCCAAGTAATGGGGTTGCTCAAATTCCTCTATTAACCCGTTTTCCTTTGCAACTTTATAAATTTCATCAATCATATTGGGGTATAGAAACGTTGGTACTGCATGTAACTTTGTTCTCTGCTTACTAAAGTCAGGCCTACCAAAAATTCCAAAATTGTACCCTAAGTCAACTTCACCTTCTTCGCCAGTCAAATGAGAATGCCCACCTCCGTCTGGTCCAATAAGTTCATAGTTTGTAAATAGTGTCCACATAAGCGCGAAGACTACATGAATTCCTCTATCAGTTAGCCTTTTTATACTTTCAAACACTCCACCCATGTATGCCGCTTTATCGTGAAGTCTATGCGCTCCGATGTCTGCACCAAACTCTGTGAGTGCGAAAGCTTTGATCTGAGGAAACCGTCTTTTCACATCCATAATTACATCGTAAACCCTTGCTGGGTTTAGAAGTTGTCCATGTGTACCTTTCATAGGAGCAACAGTTTTGGGGTGCTTTTTCCTTGGAGAAGTAAATGGTAATTTAGTAACTTTCTGACCTAAGTCTTCGATTACAGTGACTTCGTGAAGCCAGTATGGTTGAACTCCTAGAACATCAAAGTACATAAGATCTTTATCTTTGTACATTCTTATTTGCATAGTTTTATCAAAATACTCCGCTAACCACGTCAAGAACTGATGCCCCCAAATTGTTGCATTCTGAGTATCGAAATATGATAAATTTAACGCCGACATTACGGTTACTCTTGTTTCGCTTTCTTCAGCTATAATTTTCGCCAACATGTAAGTGTCCCTTACAACTGAAGTCATGTTTGCTTGCCCCTCAAAGAATCTAACAAGATTTTTATCATACGGTTGCCATCTTCTTCCTAAATAACGCGAATCAAGTTCAACATTAGGCTCGTTTATGACAATAAAGTTCTGCACGCCTGCTGGAATTAGTTCTTGTAACACAACATTTGCATATTGAAGGAATTTGGCTCGAATTGATCCGTGTGCCCATTCCGATTGGTGTCCTAATAATAGCTGTTGAAGAGTTTTCAAAAGCTTTTTTGGAGTTACTTTTTCATCAACCCACTGAACACCTTCGGGCAAGTCAAAATGATGGAGCACGACGACTGGTTCTATTCCGTATTGCAAGCACATTTCAGCATGACGCTTGTATCTTGCCAACTCTTTGAAATCAATTCCATCTGCAGTCATTACTTTTTCCCAAACAACACTGAATCGGAAAGCTTTCAATCCCATTTGAACAGATACAATTAGGTTTTTCGCAAACTCCAAATCTTCCTCCATTTTCATGGATTGATCGAGTGAAAGCTCTCCTTTAATTTGCTCGATTTCCTGCTCAGAAAGATGCCTTTTTTCTGCAATACCATCAATAATTCTGGCGAAATTAGATTCTTCATCGCCAACCTTAAAACCTCCTTTCGGATGACTTTCAACGTGGATTCCCGCCATTCCAGCACCTAAAACCGTAGCTTCAGGGAGATTGGAATTCAAAAAATTGTTCCGAAATAGTTCATCAGCTTCTTCTGTGGATTCGGCACAAGCTGCGTATTCAAGAAATTTCTTTAGAAGTTTTGCTGCGAGTAGAGGATTAGCAATTCGATTACCGTACTTTTCGTGGAAGAATTCCCTGAGTGATCTTTCGTCTAGTTTAGACTCCGAATAAGTTTGAATGTCCATGATTTATTGCTCCGTCTCTTCTTCTAACTCTACTTTCCTTAATAATGGCTCGACTCCAATTACCCTGTTTCGGATTTGAGCAACTAACTCATCTAGTGAAATGTTTCTTTCGGAAAGAAACGCTGTTATCTGAGAGATTACTTCTCGTTGTGAGAAAGTAATAAATTTTGATCTAATATGGTCTCTTAAAACAGAGTAGTTACCCCAATCACAATTACTGAATAAACCAGTAAGTTCTGTTTTAAGTTCAGAAGATCCTTCGGTAAGCCCTAGAGTATTTACATAATTTGCTATATGAAAATAAAGATTATGCCCAAGCGGTAATGATTCTGTTGGTGCTGAGAGATTTGCCCTTCTTCGAGTTTCGAACCTTAGATTCTCTTCTGTCAATCGCGCTTGTACAGCTGCTTGTGTCTCTGGACTTGCGATGTAGACCATAATTCAGATTTAATAATTACACAGAAAGTTATACCATTTTGACTTCTTTTTTGTAAACCTTATTTGGCGACTCTTTCGTACTCGGTAAACGTGAATGGTGGAACATTTTCTGGATGATGTTCTTCCAGTACTAGTTCCCATATAGGTTCACCATCAACATTTAGATTAGGCTCAAATTCGAATAGTCTAGCATCACCTTCTTCAAGATTTAAATCGACTACTGTGGCGTACCATTTTTCGATTTCATTTTGAAATAACTCATAAATTTGTGGGCCTCCAATAACTACAATATTTTCATTGCCAAATAGAGCGGCTTTCTGGAATGCTTCTTTTTTGTTTCTTGCAACCATACAGTTCGAGTAGTCCTTGTTCAATATCTCTGCTTCCATCTCGTTTGCATGCTTGGAAGTTAGAATTACGACTTGTCGCCAAGGTAATATTATTGGCCCTAAGTTTCTTTCTTCAAAAATCTTTTGAATAGATTTAAATGTTGAATAACCTACAAAACAAACTGCTCCTTGTGTTACTCGTTGGAATTTCCTCATATCCAGTGCGATATGCCAAAGCATTTGGTTCTTATGCCCAACAATTCTCTGGTCTCGGGTAAACGCTACGATTGCAGAAACCATACTTAATATCTGTTATTAATAGATTGAAGTTCAGCTGCCTGTTCTATACTCTCCATAATTGTTAGGAAAGAAGAATCCTTCAAACGAACAAGAGAAGGTATGATGGAGCTGAAAATTTTGATTACTTTCTCATCATCTAAGTTGCTTCCTCCACTAACTTCGGCTCGTAGTATGCTTTTTAATAACTCTACATCAATGATATCTATATTAGGCCACTGTGGAAATAGCTCTGAATAGCTGTTTCTTAACAGCTTCAAAACTCTGACTAGACTTGGAATTGTAGTAGAAATAATCTCTACTTGTCCCGGGCGTATATCAAACATTTCGAGTACGTCTCTGTACTGTTCAGAAGTAAGACTAGCACCAAAGAATTGACTTAGGTACTGAGCAGCTTCTCCTCGATCGCTGGAATCCATGTGAACTTCACTATTTGGGAAATTCATTTCTCCCGCTAATCCATTGAATTGGTTTCCTGATAGCATATTTACCGAACTAATAATTATGATTTTTTTAATACATCAGAAATTAAGCCTCATCCTCTGGTAACTCACGTCTTTGTCTTCTATAAAGTTCCGCTTCTTCATGAGTAATTTTGCCTAAATATTTTGGTGGCCTTACTGGCAATTCATCACTTTTTTCTGGGGTTTCATCGGGAAGTATTCGTCTTTGGAGTTCATACAGTGCAGCTTCTTCAGGAGTTATTTCGCCTAAATACTTTGGCGGCCTTACAGGTAGATTGCCTTCTGGAAAGTTGCTTGAATTGTCTGCAGACATGTTTTGAACTTACTAATTATTTGATAAGTTTATAACACCCAGAAAACAAATTTGTAAATATGAGGAGAAGAGAGGGCTGAAAGATATGAGGTCTAGAAGGGCATTTTTTTGCTTTTTACTTTCAGCTTTAAGCTTTAAGCTTTCAACTCAGTTATTTGGTAAACATCTTTTAATTGGAATCCCCTTTTCTCATAATATTCTCTAGTTCCAATGCTGGAAATTACGGCAAGTTTTGAGAAATCATGAGCTATAGTCATTTCTTTTGCCTTTTCAATTAACCTAGTACCTAAACCGAGGTGTTGTGCTTTTCCTTCTGACTCCTTTCCTAATTCTAAGCTCGGGCCATAAACATGTACTTCACGAATAATTGCACACTCGTTGAGTTCTGAGGTGATTAAGTTTTCTTTTGATTTGGGAATGGAAAGCCTTAAGAAACCTGCTATCTCCTTTTGTAGAGTTATATATTGAAGAAAGTACTCTGTCGCGATTGAAGTATCATACTCAACAATATCTAGTGAAAGATCATCAAATTGAACTTTTTTACCTTTGATTTCTCGAGCTCGGATATTTTCATTTTTTCTTCCTTCTTTTTTCAATCTAATTTCTACGGCTTCTCTTAGGTTTGTTGTTTTGTTTCCGCCTTCTATTTCAGTCGATGGGATGTCTCTGATCACTCTTGTTAATCGGCAATACTCAGGAGTGTACTCAATCATGTTTGAGAGTAGGTCTATCAATTCTTCGGCTGTATAAGGCGTAAAGAATCCGTCTAGAAAATGTTTGTACAATTCGGTATTCTTAATAACTGACGTTGGGTAAATCTTTAACTCATCAGGTTTGAATTCTGCAGAATCGAATAATTCTTTATAAACTTCTAAATCAATTTCGGGAGTAGATTTGTAAAGATTCGGCATCATGTGGCCGTGGATCTTAAATCCTGCTGACCTTAGTAACCTGAATGCCTCGACAACATCAGACTTTAGTTCTCCTCGTTTGTTTGCAATACTGATTTCGTCGTTGAGGGTTTGAATTCCAATCTGGATCTTAGTTGCTCCAAGCTTTCTCATTCTGACTACTTCTTCTTTATTTATTACTTCAGGACGTGTTTCTAAAACCAAACCAACACATCTAGTCTTTCCTTTCGAGTTAACGTCGTGCTGCTGGTATAGTGACTCCCAAGTAACGTCTTCTTCTTTTACTATATTTGCTTCAAATAATTCCTTGTATTCTTTAGTTACAATTAATTGGTTGTATGGCAAATCGCCAACCTTCGCTCTTAATTGTGCGTTGATATCTTTTTGGAGTTCAATCTTAATTGGATTCTCAATCGGATTGTCGTCCTCGTTAGGAGAGTAGTTATCTCGTCCAAAATCGTTCATGGCGCGGAAACATTCGTGAATAAACCATAATTTGTACTTTTCGGTATAGAAAGACCAAGTTCCACCTAAAATAAGTAATTCAATTTTCTCGGTCGGGTGACCAGTGTTTTTGTAAGCTTGCAGTCGGTTATAAACTTGAAGATACGGACTAAATCGGTTGTACATTGCACGCTGTGCACCAGGTTCCGAAGCAATATAACTTTTCGGCATTGTGACGTCGTTAGGGCAGAAAATACATCTACCTGGGCATGCAAACGGCTTAGTTAAAACAGTGACTGTAGTTACTCCAGAAATAGTTCTGGTTGGTTTCATTCTAATTAAGTGGACTATCTCTGCAGCAGCTTCCTTGTCGATTTCATCTGCTAGAACAAGATATTCGAAACCCCTAACAACATTATCTTTGCTGAAAACGCCTTTTCCATCTCGAGGAAACTTTCGTAGAACTTTCTCAAATTTCTCATCGTCTAAGTCTTCTATGTGCAGAAGAGCGTTAAAAATATTGAGTAATTCAGACTTGTAATTTTCCGGTGTAAATTCGTACATACAAAGGGAATTATAACAGAATCTACATTTTCCCCTCTTTGATAAAGAGGGGAAGTCACCGCAGTGACAGGGGAGTTGTGATACCTCCAGCGGGCCTTGGATCGCATGTTACTACCCCACAGATCCCGCATAGGTCACCCCGTACTTGATACGGGGGCGGGATCCATTGTTTAGTGACAGGGGAGTTGGAAGGGTGAACACTGATAGGAAAATTCGGCTATAATAAAATCATGAAACTATACGACGAACTCGCAACCGATTTTTCTAATTCTCGAGCTTATCCTTGGAAAGGTTGGGCAAAAGTTAAAGAATACGTAGAGGAGAGCCAGAAAAAACCATTTTCTGTTCTAGACCTTGGTTGCGGAAATGGAAGATTCGCAGATTTTTTGAAAACAGAGAAAATGGAATTCGAAAATTATTTGGGAATCGATAACTCAAAAGAGCTTCTGCAAATTGCAGAGGAAAGACATTCAAGAGATAAAGTTCAATTTATGTTTGGTGATCTCGAGGAGAGTTGGGAAAACAATCTTACAGACAAGTTTGATGTGATTGTTATCTTTGGGGTAATGCATCATATTTCTACATCAGAAAAGAGAGTAGAGCTATTAAAAAAGATGAAAAGCTTACTAGATGAAAACGGTGTGATAATAGTAACTTACTGGCAATTTGGGAAATATCCCCGGTTTACGGATAAAGCAGAAAGTTTAGGAAACAATGATTATTTACTCCCATTCAATGGTGAATCTAAAGCTAGATTCTGTCATTTTGTAGATGAACAAGAAGCCACGGAACTTGAAAAACAAGCTGGTTGTGAAGTAGTTACTTCATATTATTCTGATGGGAGTGATGAGCAGTTGAATTTATACAGATTCTACAAATGACACGAAAACCTTTCTTCATAAAAAGAAAAATCAACATTATCCGATGGGATCAACTTCTGTTCACTTTATTTATAAACATTGCACTTTCTCTTGGAATACTTTTGATTCTTTCGATTTACGCAGTTTTTATGGGCAGAGCAAACAAAGAATTCTCAACAATTCCGAACGAAATCGATACTGGACTTCTTGTATTTAAAACTTCAGATTTACAAAATGGAGATGGTGGCTGGAGAGAAATAATTAACACTTATGCCGATTTCTACGAATCAACTAACTTATCCCAGGTAAAGACCATAATTGTTCAAAACAATTCATTTTTAACTGTTGGAGATGAATTTGGACCCTTATTAAAAGATTTTAATCACGAACATTTAGGAGTCGTGGAGTCGGTAGAAGAGGTCTGCGAAAGAGTCCTCGAAGTTAGGAAGGCTATAATAATTAGCTATAACGATATTGCCCCACGAGTTGCATTCTTGTGTAACTCAGAAACAAATTACTACGCAACACTTAAATCAAATCTCGATATACGACCAAGAATCATCAATGTTATAGGCGACATTTTTACAAAGATTTTCAAATTGACGTAATCAAATCTGTTAGAATTTAGATTAGTATTAATCTTTACACATGTTCAACAAAGTAACCACAATCGCAATTCTTATTTTAGTCTTTTTGATGATTGGATTACTTATTATTACGCTTTCGAATAGAGCAGCCGTAAACGACCAGCCTAACCCAATTTCCTTTTCAACTGAAGACTCGGTAGATATTTCATTTACTCCTAATACAGAAAATCCTAAATACGTATACATTGAAGACGATCATATTTATATAAACTATGTTGACGAAAGTTACATGCCAGTAAAGCTAGAAAAAAAGTCTTGGAGTAGTGTCACACTGTCACCAGATAGAAACATTGTAGCGGTTTTAGGCAAAGAGATTGGAACAGTAAATGATTTGTATCTATATAATATTGTGCAAAAAGAATTTAACAAAGTAACTTTCTTCGAAAACGAACTCTCGGGAATAACTTCGTTTTACTGGGTAAATGATAATTTGATAACTTTTCATCAAGATCAATGGCTTCATACCTTGAATGTTGATTCTAAAGAAATTGTTAAAGTTCAATCGGGGATTGCAAACCTAAAAGGAATAACGGGAGGAAAAGCTTTAGTAAATAACGCGGAAAATAACGGCGCTACTTTTGATTTCGAAGCTGGAGAATTTCAGGACAATGTATTCGCATCCACAATTAACTCCGTTTCCGAAACAGATGAAGACATTTTCATTTCGCTTTCTGATGGAATATTTATTTTGAATGAAGGGGACGCGGAAAAGGTTTCAGAAATTTCTAATGGATTAGTGTGCGGTGATAATGTTCTAGCGAACTTTATGGTTTCAACAATCCGAGAAGAACAAAGAGTAAACATAAACGAAGTTCCAGAATACGCATGTGTTCAAAATAGCTTTTACTATAAAGATAATTCGAAGTGGTATACTTTGAATAACGAGGAAATTCCTGAGTTAGAAAACTCAAGTGATTTCGATATATTTTAATTTTTTAGAAGCTGAATATGCTCCCAACAGAACAAGAGTTAATTGCAAATGCAGAAAAGCTTTTAGCAGATGAAGGCAAGTGGAAATCTGGAGAACAAAACTTAGCAGAAGCATTCAGAGATTTTATTCTTCCCGCATTAAAGAGTTCCAAAGATACTTTGCACACAATCTATTACAAAGGATTCATAAGAGATCGAAGTGGCATTTTAGGAAAAATTAAAACAACAATTCAAATGAAAATAGTAAACTCAGTAATTGCAACGATAGAAAAACAAAGTCAAAAACAACAGAAATTCAACGAATTAACATATCGGAGTATAGAGATACTTGTAGATGAAATTGAAAAGTTAAAAAAGAAATAATGACTATTGTAGAAGAAGCTGAGTGGCCTAAATTAGATATCGCAACTTTTAACGGTTGGAGATTAAGTGTTGCTGCAAATCAACACGTTCTGGGCTGGTTAATTATTTTCCCTCCTCTTGATGAAGAAATTTCTATAGTTCACCTTACAGACGAACAAATTATTCAGTTTAAGAGAGTAGGATTGATTGCAGAAGAACTTCTTAGAAGAACCTTCCAATCAGAGTGGTTTAATTACTTGCAGGAGGGAAACGGGGTAAGAAAACTTCATATTCATCTTGAACCTAGATATTCCACACCAAGAGAATTTGAAGGTTTTCACTTTACAGATGAAGGTTGGGGTAGAAAAGTTAAATTTCTGACTGCAGAGCAACTTGCTCACAAAGAATTAGTTTTCAAAATTGTGGCAGAATTGAGAAAGAATCTAAATGAAATGCAAATTGATGACTTCACAGTTGAAATTTCGACTACGTAAGAACACCCCACTTTGTATAAGCCCCTCTTAAATTAAGAGGGGCAGCCCGCTCGAGGGCGGGCGGGGTGTTATTTACGATTCATTGAAAAGATCTAAGTGCTCAGTTTTCTATACAACTTAAACTTCCTGCCGTCGCCTTCAACCACTATTTCGCACAGATAATATTCCACATCATCGAAGAACTTAGGATCTAAAGCAGAAATTACTGCACTCCATTCAATAACAACAACGTTCTCAGGCTGGAAGTAATCTTTGAGCTTTAATCTAATTAAATCATCCTTTTCTTTAATTCTCCAGGCGTCTATATGAATTAATTTACCTCTGTTTTCAATTTTGTATTCATTTACATAATTGTACGTGGGTGACTTTACAACTTTATCTATACCCAAGCTTTGAGCTATTCCTTTTGTTAAATGCGTTTTTCCGGCACCCATTTGACCATCTAGCAGTATGACGATTGGTGACGCGTACGATGAAACCAGCTTCAGCATTTCTTGTCCTATTAGTATTGTTTCGTCTACATTTTTCGCTTTAAAGTCTTTAAGGTTTTCTAATTCCAAAGGATTAATTCTACCGGATCTATGTACTACAAGTTCCTCAGATGAAAAATCAAGAACGGTTGAAGGTGGGTTGTGAGGCAATTCGTAACCAGGATCTATTATTGCATCAATAATTTTGAGCTTCGTTTCGGGTAACCTATCTATAATATGTTCAACTGAGTAGGGCATGAAGCTTCCGTCCGAAGCGATAGTCGTAATTAACGGTTTACCCAATAATTCTATCAATTCTAGTGTTTCGGCGAAGTTTGGAATTCTAATTGCCAATGTGCCATTTTCTGCAGGTAGTCGTGAATCCACCATATTCTTAGACTTTGACACTATAGTGACTGCACCTGGTGTAAAGTTTTTAAAAGCAGCTAGTACTGCGTCAGAAACTTCGATGAAGTCTTGTGCCATCTGTGGGTTGGAAACGGCTATTGGAATAGCTCTTCCTAAAGTTCGCTCTTTAAACTGGAGCAGTTTAGTTATAGCTACTGAATCATCTGAATAACATCCTAAAGCATAACAAGTGTCAGTAGGGTAGGCGATTATGCCGTTTTTATCCAAAATGTTTTTTGCTTTTAGCTTCCAATCCGCAGTTCCAGCAATCTTTATGATTTCCATTCTTGTATAATATCCTTATTACATATAAAATATTGATGAATCATTATACTTACAATATTGAGAACATATAAAATACCTGCACAAATTTTACTATTTTTAGCACTTTTTAGCATTGCTATTAGTCCAATTCCTGTAACTGCTGGAGCGGAGGAGGATCTTGATGCCCTTCAACAGCAAATTAATGCATTGGCCACACAAAGACAGGATATTCAAAATCAACTCGACCAAAATAACTACACTATATATGGCTACAGCGCACAAGTATCCAAACTTGCAGGTGAGGCACAGATATACCAAACCCAGATAGATCAACTTAACCTCGAAATTCAAAAACTAGAACTTGGGATTGCTAAACTTGAACAAGAAATAACTGATCTTCAAGCTGACATTAAGCAGAGAGAAGAAGAAATCACAGGATTGGAAAAAGAGAGTAATAAGAGAATAAAAACTAGTTACATGAATTTTAGAACTTACGGCATCAACTTCGAAGTTGGTAACAACATCATTTTTAACGACAGCATTAATTCATACTTTAAAAACTCTCAATATAAGGAGTTGATGCAAGATGACACAAACGATCTTTTAGTTCATCTATTCAATTTGAAAGTAGAGCTCGAAGCTAAAAAGGAAGACCTAGCGAGTAAATTATTAAAAAGCCAAAACGATAAAGTTGAAGTAAACACGAAATTAGCAGATGTAAACGAGAGAAAAGGCGAATTGGATGTGAAGTTGAACGCATATTATGCTGAGATTGGAATGTTGAGCAATCAAAATTCAAATTATCAAAACTCAATTAACAATCTATCAAACGAAGAAATGATGCTTCAAGCACAAGCTTTCTTAATCATGCAAGAGATCATGAAAACTAATGTACCTAACGGAGTGTACGTTTTAGCAGGAACTATTATTGGAGTTCAAGGATGTACTGGATATTGCTTTGGAGAGCACTTACACTTTTCCGTGTACCTCTCTGGAGTTCCTGTTAATCCATGTACTCAGCTAGAAGGAGGAGTGGGTTGTGGAAATGGAGGGCCTCTTTTAGCTCCACTTAGAGGTAACGTTTCATTTAACAGTGGTTTTGGGATGAGATGGGGAGTACTTCACGATGGTATTGATATTACCGGATTTCCTTTAGGTCAAAGTTTTGTTTATGCCGCACACGATGGATACTTACAAAGAGGAGTTGACTGTTGGCATCATAATATGGGTTATCCAACAAATGGATGCGCTAATTACGCAAGAATTCATAATCCCGATACTGGCGTAACAACTGGATATTGGCACTTGGCTAATTAAGAAATTTCTTCTCCCTGTTGATGTTTCCTCCGATTTGTATAATAATGTGAAAAGGTAAAAGATTTTTACACTTGTAATTTATAAAAATCTTAAAAACTATAATGTTTAAAAAAATAGTCTGCACAACAATTTTAGCTGTTTTAACGGGAGGTTTCCTTATTCCTCTTAATCCTATCTCCGCAGCGGATGTCCCAGTTACGGTAACACTTACAAACGAAACACTTGGAGCAACTGGGGTAGGGATGACACTTACATTTACACCCCCAGTAGCTTTAACAAACAATACAACAATTGACGTAGTTTATGATGACTTCTCCGGAGTACTGACAGATAGTGATGTTACAGTATCAGGAACAAATATTGTTGGAAGCACAGAAACTAATTTCTTATCAAACAGCTTTAGATCCACATTAAATGTTGCAGGAGCAACAGTAGGGGTTGTGACCATTACCATTGATACGACTCCAGGATTTACTAACCCACCAAATGCAGGAAACTATGCGGTTGGTGTAATTATTGATGTTGGAGGTTTGGGAATCAATCAGGATTTAGGAGCTTCTTTAGTTTACCTAGGAGCAGCAAACCAAGTTGGCGTAACAGGATCTTCAGTTAGTGCGTCTATTCCAACTTGCACTTTAATTGTAAATGTAAAACCAGAAAAAAGAATTCCGAGAATTGGAAACTGGGATACAATCTTAACTGTTGAAGTAGCTACTACTTCAAATATAACACTTAGAACATTCACATTCCCAACTAATACTCAGGGAGAAGGATCATTTGACTTATGCGGAAATGGAATTTACTTTCCACCAGGAACATACAATTTTAAAGTGAGAGGATTCTCTCATTTAAGAAAGGTTTTTGAAAATATTCCTGCTTTCAACTCAACATCAGAATTTTCTGTAACTTTCACAGAGGAAATGCTTGCAGGAGAAACAAGTATTGTCTATGATAATTACATAAACATGATGGACTTTGTAACGCAAATTGAGCAGCTATACACTGCAGACTACAAAAATGACTTGAACCAGGATGGACTCGTAAATTCTTTAGATTTCGCTAATACCATTACTAACTTTTATCTTAATGGTGAATAACATTAAATGTTAACCTTGAAAAAAATGTTAAATAAAACTTTGAAACTTGCTACGATAGCTGTATTCATGTTTGCAGGGCTTGTTTCTGCTCAATCAGTAAAAGCGGCTACATTCGAATTTGTTCCTCCTACCAATACTTATGCTGTAGGTTGTAGACAAATTGTAAATATTTTTGCTGATGCTACGGGTCAAAGCTCGAATGGAGCAGACTTAGAAGTTTTGTTCGACCCAACTCAAGTTGAGATTTTGGACTTAGATCCAAATGTTCCTGGAATTCAAGTTAGAACTGGAACAGCTTACGATACTTACGTATTTAACGAAGTAGACGAAAATCTCGGCAGAATTAGAGTAGCGGCAGGATCATTTCAAAGATATTTAACTTCTAGAGAATTATTTGCAACAGTAGACTTTGCTGGAAGACCAGGAGCAACTGTAGGAAACTTTACAATTCGAGTAGTGGGATTTGGGCCAGAGGTATCTTTGGATTCGAATATTGCAGACTCTAACACCAACCTAGACTTACTTACTGCTACAGTAGATGGTAGTTACACATTTGAAATTAGTGAGTGCGAACAAGACTTGATTCCACCAGACAATATATTCATCAACCCTGTAGCTTTTTCAATTAATAACGATTATTTAGAAGGTGTAGAAGTAACTGTTAGCGACTTTGGAGTAGGAGTAGATCTTTCAACAGTTGTAATTATTATAAATGGAGTAGAGTATACATTTGAATCCCCAGGAGTAACCTACACAGGAGATCCTGCTGAGTATACTTTCTTTATTACTCTTTCAGAACCTTACCCTATAAACCAGGCAGTTACTGGCGTAATCAGATCTACTGACCTTGCTGGTAATACATCCACAACTCAAATAGTATTCAACATTCCACCAGGACAAATTTCTTGTCCTACATCAGGTGCTGAGCCAGATGTTGTGAACATTACAAATAACCTTTGCGAATTTGGAGAGCAGAATTTTATTAACAACTTTTTTGGTGAAGGATCGCTTGTAGATCAATTATTTACAAGCCTAGGAACAACTGGAATTGCAGCAGCGTTATTAGGATTCCTTTCTCTACTGTGGTTACTACCACTAATTAATGCTCCGCTTTTACTATTAAACTTGCTAACTGCGTTCTTGGGAAGACGAACACGAAGACCATGGGGTCTGGTATTAGACGGAATGTCTAGAAAACCAATCTCACTAGCTACTTGTAGAATCTACAAATCTGGAACTTTATTCATGGTTTCACAGACTGTAAGTGACATGGAAGGAAGATATGGATTCTCTGTATCAAATGGAGATTACAGGCTTGAAATTTCTAAAGATGGATTTAAGAAACATGTTCAAGAGATTAAAATTACTGAGGAGGAGAAGGGTTACATCACAGATGTAATGTTGTCTCCAGCTACTATTGCAGAATCAGATACTTCTAGGACAGGTTTTGCATTATTCTTTAAGCGATTAGGTGTGTTCTACAAAAGAGTATCACCATTCTTGATGTTTGCTGGATTCGTTCTATCTATAGTAACAATGTTCTTATTTAGAAACCCATTCAACACAATTATTTTCTTGCTTTATGTTCTAAACTATATACTTTTGATAATTGCTAGACTCAGAAGACTTAATAAATCTTCAGCAATTATGGACTCGAAAACTAAACTTAGAATTCCTTACGCAATTATAAAGATATTCGACGTAAAGAGTATGAAGCTTGTAGATACAATGGTTTCAAACGAAAATGGAGAATTTGAATACTTTGGAGATCCTGGAGAATACGGAATATTAATTGCAGTAAGAGGATATAATTTCCCTTCTGCAGAACAAACAGATATTCCTAGACTAGATGGAATTTACAACGGAATATTGAAAGTAAGCTTAAATAGAGGAAACAACAAATTAAAGATATTCGTTGACCCAGTAAGCGATTCAACAAGCTATCTTGACCAAGGAAACCTTAAGACACCATTCGGTTGAAATTAAGAAATAATCCCACCCATAAGGCCCATAATGGATCCCGCAGTAATTGCGGGATCTGTGTTTAAAAAGTGTTAAATGACGAAATACTAGGTGAGTTGCTAAAACAAGTCTTTAACCTTTGAACTTTGAAGCTTTTTCATGTATATTGTCCCTAGTTAGGACAATAATATGAAAGATGCAGAGCCAGTAATTAAATTCTTATCCCAATTAGGTCTAGATTTCTTTGA
>CAZYSE010000004.1:38252-40270 GCA_964650085.1 uncultured Candidatus Saccharibacteria bacterium
TTGAATCTAAGGTTTTTATGAACCTTTTAGAAAAGGGACCTCTAACTGTACTCGCACTTTCGAGAGAGTCAGATGTAAGCAGGACAAACGTATACAGGATTATTGAAAGACTAAAATCTTGGGGATTAGTAGACGAAAGAACTGAGGGATCAAAAAAGATGATTTATGCTACTTCTGTTCAAAAGCTTGAGCTATTAGTTCAAGAACAAGAAAATAAATCTATAATTCTAAGAAAAACTCTTCCAGAAATTAAAAGCTTATACGAAGGAGTGGAAGAAGCGCCAGAGGTAATGGGAATTCCTGGAACGACAGTTAGATTGCTAAAAGACACAGAAGAGTCGCTCGCAGAGTTAAATTTTGTGCTTGAAAACAGCAAAGAAATAAAAGCTATCCTTCCTTATGACTATTCCGAATTGTTTAATGAAGAGATCTCTAATACATTCAGAAGAACAGTTCAAAAGGATAAAACTGCATATTATGAGATTCTTTTAGAATCTTACACAAAACGATCTAGCATTGAGGACTTAGTTTTATTCAATTTGAGTAAAACTTTCAAATCTAAGGTTTTTGAGTACGATTTTGGAAGTGGTCATATAATTTTGATCATCGAAGACAGAGTGATCTCGCTCTACAAAGAGGACGATGTAACTTACGGATTCGTTATTGAGAACGAAAATGACGTCATCTTTCATGAGAACATTTTCAAACTGATCTGGGAAAGTTCAAAGGATATATAAACGAAGTTCGAAGTCTGAAGCTCTAAGTTCGAAAAATTGTATGTTTTCAAGATCGAATTTTAGAGTTGAGCTGTATTAATTTTCGATTTTCAAACTTCTAACTTCGAGCTTCTAACTTTTTCTCGTATCTACTTACCTAATTACCCTTAAGGGCCATTTTGTGGTAAAATCATCAACGTGAATAAAGAAAAAAACATTAGACAACCAATAATTGCAGTCATGGGTCATGTAGACCACGGTAAGACTACATTTCTTGACTCTATAAGAGGAACAAGAGTTGCGGACAAAGAAGCCGGAGGTATTACTCAAAACACTCGAGCTCATGAGATTGTTAGAAAGAGCGGATTTAGAATGACATTCATTGACACTCCAGGACACGAAGCATTCAGCAAAATGAGAGAGCGAGGAGCAAATGTAACAGATTTCGTTTTGTTAATCGTTGCAGCTGATGACGGAGTTCAACCTCAAACTAAAGAATCTATCGAATTTGCAAAAAAAAGCAAAGTTCCCGTAATTGTCGCTATCAACAAAGTAGATCTACCTGGAATCAATACACAAAAAATCAAGACAGAATTATCTAGCTACGGAGTGGTAGTAGAAGAGTACGGCGGAGATTCAATAAGTTTTGAAATCTCGGGAAAAAATAAAACTGGATTAGAAGAACTGCTAGACGGTATCGAACTATTATCAGAAGTAAACGAACTAAAAAGCTCTGAGATTAAATACGGAAGTACTGGAGAAGCATTCATTCTTGAATCTAATCTTGATAAGAGATTAGGAAGCGTTGCTCTTTGTATTCTAAAAGCTGGTCATTTACCTAAAAACACTTTTGGAGTAACCAAAGAAGGCGTATTCAAATCAAGAGCATACTTAGACGAAGTTCAAAAGCCAATGATTGAGGTAAATGAATCTCAGCCATTTTGGATTACTGGATTGAAAGAGACTGTTAACACAGGAGAAAGTATCTTCTTTTTTGAATCAGAAGAGAAGGCCAACGAATTTCATAAGCTAATTACTAAAGATGAAATTTCTGAGTACTCAGACGCTACAGTAATGGATACTGAAAGTCTTTTTGCACAAATGCTTTTGAAGCAACAAGAAGATCTTGCTGGAATTTCTCAAAAAGAATTGAATGTTGTAGTTAAATCTTCTACAGAAGGAACATTGGAGGCAATTGTTGCTAAACTTTCAACTTTAAGTACAGAAGATGCTAAGGTAAACATTTTATTCAGCGGAACAGGAAATGTTTCTGAAGACGAGATTACTAGAGCTAAATTGGCA
>CAZYSE010000005.1:0-2906 GCA_964650085.1 uncultured Candidatus Saccharibacteria bacterium
AAACTCTAAGTACTGAATTCATGCCAAAATTATATCACCCCACGTCCGTCTACGGCACTCCCCTAGGGGAGGAAGGAAGGGTGACAGTTACAGATTTGAAGAGATAAATTCAAAAATTGCTGCGATCTGACTTGGTTCATTCCGCTCTCCTCTATTCGGAGAAAGATAAGGCGAATCAGTTTCAAGAAATAAATTCTTTTCATATAAATCCGACGGAGAACTGATTTTCTGGTTACCGAGAACTTTTTTGTACATTCCTCTTAGTTCCTCAGCATTTTTAAAAGTGATAATTCCATTTATTCCTAATCCAAAGCCAGAATCCAGAATTGTTCGAGCAGTATCATAATTTCCTGTGTAAGAGTGGAAAATCCCTCTAATTCCTTTGTTTTTTAAGTGCTCTATCAGTTCAGTTTCGTATCCTCGTGAGTGTAAAGTTAAAGGTAAATCAAACTTTCTAGCGAGTTCAATATGAACATCAAGCAGCTCAATTTGCTTGCCTAACAAGGATTCCTGCTCGCTGACGCTTAAGGCGGACTTCTTTAACCAGAAATTATCAACCCCAGTTTCTCCTATCCCTGCTACAAATTCACGGTTTGCTTCAATCAAACTGCTCAACTTATCAAAAATTGATGACAATTCTAAATTAGGATCGTAGAGTTCCGAAATTGGTAAAACAACATCTGGATCAACTCCAACCGTAGAAAATACTCTCCCCGGAAACTTTCGTGCCAGCTCGATACTTTTTTTACTGGATTCTAAATTCACGCCAACGTCCACTATTCTTACCACAGAAGCTTTCCGGGCTTTTAATACTATAGAATCTATGTCTTTATCAAACTCATGGGAATTTATATGCGCATGCGAATCGTAAAGTATATTATCTGCATCCTTGAAAAACATTGCGTCTAAATTAAAAACTGTTAAGATTATTATACAATCTAGTCGTTAATAAAAAGTATATGAAGAAAATCTTACTGATCATCTTTGGAATTTTGTTCCTAATTGCCATAATAGTAGCTACAGTCATCTTAACTATCCTTATAGATAGAAGTAATAATACTTCACAGATAGTAGATACAGATCAAAATATCAACGAAGAAGGAAACCAAGAGGTAGCTCTTTCGTGCGATATAGACTCAGCAAACATCGATGAAGACCAACCTGCTTATGAATATGACTTCACATTCCCAGAATTTACTTGCACAGACGAAGAAGTTCAAGATGAATTAAATGATTTTGTGGAAAATGAGCTTGGTGTTTTCACTAACAGTATAGAGGAATCTGGAACTTCGGATTTCAGATCAGTAGGCAACTCGGACTACGATGTAGTGTTAAATGACAACAACAGCATAAGTGTAAGAATAAACTATAGCCTGAATTTAATGGGTGGAACAGGTGATTCAGGAATAATTGCTGTAAACTACAGTCTGGACAATGAAGAATTCCTTGAACTTAGCGATCTATTCCCCGACTCAGCCGAATATATTGAAAGAATTTCTGAATACTCAATTAATACGTTGAAAGAGCTATATGACGATGAATCAATGGTCGAATCAATTGAATCGGGAGCATCTGCAGACGAGGACAACTTTAAAACATTTGTTTTTGATGACTCTTCAGTAACAGTTGTATTTGGTAAGTATCAAGTTGGGCCAGGAGCTTTAGGAAATCCAGAGGTTGTGATCCCTTTCAGTGAAATCTAATAATACAGGGATAAAGATCCAAGGTTCAAGGCTCAAAAGTGAGTTTATTACTCCTCGATTGTAAGCTCGGTCGAGGTACTTTAAATTTCGCAAATACCTTGCTATAATCGTACGTTAATTAAAGTAATTATATACAGATGGCAAATACAAAATCCGCTATAAAAGCAATCAGAGTATCAGAACGTAGACACGTTATAAATACAAGAACTAAAAGAGCTTTAAAGGCTTCTCAAAAAGCTGTTAAAAAGGCTGTTATTTCTGGAGACAAAAAAGACACTAAAGCTTTATTGACTCAGGCGTATAAGGATATTGATAAAGCAGCAAAAAAGAATGTGATTCACAAGAACGCAGCTTCTAGATACAAGTCAAAAATCGCAAAAGCAGTCAATAAAATTGCATAAATGCAAAAATCTTTAATAACAATATTAGAAAATTCACTTTTTCCGTCGGCTTTAACAATATTTGCTAAATTTATTGGCATAGCTATAACTATAGCATTGTTCAATTTGCCTTACACAGTAAGCGAATACACCTCAAGCATACTAAACGGTAGCTTAACAGTTACACAAGAACACTCAATAATAATATCTACATATTCTGACCTTATAATGTTCTCGGTTATTGCAATCGGCTTCTCTATTCAGTTAGCACGAGCGATTTTCTTTCACGATAGTCACCTTTCACCTAAATTTATCACTAAATTGGCGGATTTGAATCTACTGAATTTAATAAGAGACACATACGAGATTTACCATAAAGCCTCAGTCTGGCTAGCATTTCTATGGGTGGCAGTAATCATAATAATCATTAACTACGCTCTTGGAACTACTCTACTCTGGGTAACAATAGTTGCGGTTTTAGGTACAGTTGCACTTACAATAGGTTTAGTACAAGACGCATATCAAGAATTGGTTAATATCCGAACAAAGCCACGCCAGTACATTAATTTCTAGTGAATGGAAGTTCAGACAATTCTTGCAGTTGAGCCTTCCTCACATCCTCTAATAGTACTTACGGATAGAACTACTCTAGAATACTCACATCACTTAGGCATCGATGTTACTAAACTTGAAGGCAATATTCTGGACTTGGGAACAGGACAAACACGAATTTCAACCTCTGGTGAGTTATTCAGAACTACATTAAATATTGATGGAGTAAGTTCAAATGTAAGGGTTTATCGTAAAAATGGTGCTGAAATAG
>CAZYSE010000005.1:2916-19071 GCA_964650085.1 uncultured Candidatus Saccharibacteria bacterium
AGACGTAGTTATTGCTGATTCGTTAGCTCTACCGTATCCATCCAAATTCTTTAATACCGTTTTGTGCTTATGGTCAGTTCCGTATCACTTTAAAAACAAGGTGGGATCTGAAGAAAGAAAGCAGAAAACTGCAGAATTAACTCATGAGCTTTACCGAGTATTGGCTGAAGGTGGAACTGCATACCTGTACCCAGTAATAGAAGACGACCTTCGAATCTTTGAAAAATTCCCTGGATTTTTCGACATAGAGTCTACTTTTCTCCACAGAATCAGATTTGGAGTCGTAGATAAAGAGCGAGGTGTGTATAGAATTGCCCTGACAAAAAGAAATCGGCTCAGTTGACTAATTGTTCTACACTCATTTAAAGTTAAAGGGTAATTAAGGCACATACATTAAAATGAATAATCCAAGCAAAGACACAATTCTCACCCTCGAATACAACTATATTGTCGACACAATAAGACAGGCTAACGAAGATAGAATCAAAATCTTTGAATACTTTACAGCCAATATTATCTCCATAATTGGAAGTTTTACGCTTTTCTCCTCAAATCAGCAGATTGGAGTTTTGGTAATCAGCTTGCTTTTAGCGTTCGGAGTGACCTCATTTTTAAAGATAATAAAGAGCCGAAACGCTTGGTACGAAAGCGTTCTGGCGATGAATAAAATCAAAGACTTTTATATTAAACAAAGCCCAGAAATCGCTGAGGCTTTTCTTTGGAGAATAAATACGATTCCAAAAGCAGGAAAAAAATTCAGTATTTCCTTCATTTTGGCTTCATTCATAGCCCTATTAAACACTGTGAACGTAGGAATTATTCTTACTCTCGTATCAGCTCAAATTGGGTTGGTAATAGTTTTGGCTATAGTTTCGCTCGCCTTTCATTATTATGTTTGGGAAAAGTCACTGAATAGGTAAGTACCAATTTCCAATCTCCAAACTCTAATCGCAAACATCAAAATTAAAATACTTTGATTTTTGTTTTTTGATCCTTGATTCTCCCCATAGTGATATAATTCCTTCAGTTAACTAATCATATGTCCCTATCAAAAGAAGAAATCTTAAACTTAATAAAACCAATCAAAATTGCAAAAATCACAGAAGCTAAGAAGAATGAAAATTCTGATCACCTTCAAGTCACACAAATCAATGCCGGAGATGTAACTGCTCAGGTTGTAACTGGTGCGAGTAATTTTAAAGAAGGAGATTTAGTTCCGTATTTAGCTCCAGGATTTGCCGTTCCAGGTTTTATATTTTCTAGGAACGAAACAATCGTATTAGAAAAAAGAAAATTAAGAGGATACGAGTCAGAAGGCATGTTACTTGCAGAAGATGAAATTGGTTTAGGTGAAAACCATGAAGGGTTAATGATCTTAAACTTAGGAGATGATTCAATAGGTAAATCTATTTTGGATATCCTTTCAGAAGATCAACTGAATACAGTTTTTAAGAATGCGGGATATGTTGAGGTTACACCAGAAATTCAAGCAAAATTGGATTTGATAACCGGCGATCTTGCAGAAACAATTGGGGTTGAGGATTTAGCACCAATTTTGGCTGAAAGAAGCGTAAAAATTTATTGGGGAACTGCACCAACTGGCAGACCACATCTAGGATATTTTGTCCCAATGATGAAGATCGCGGATTTCTTGGAAGCAGGATGTGAAGTCACAGTTCTTTTGGCCGACATTCACGCATATCTAGATAATATGAAGTCTTCTTGGGAATTGCTCGAATACCGAGTACAGTATTATGAATTCATAATAAAAGAAATCTTAAATTTGGTTGGAGTACCTATAGAAAAACTAAAGTTTATAAAAGGATCAACATATCAGCTGAATAAGGATTATCAATTAGATTTACTTAAAATTTCCGCAATGGCTTCTCTTAGAGATGTTCAAAAAGCAGGCGCGGAAGTTGTAAAGCAAGTAGAAAGTCCATTAATGAGCAGTATGCTCTACCCTATTCTACAAGCATTAGACGAACAGTATTTAGAAGCAGACGCCCAATTTGGAGGTGTTGATCAAAGGAAAATTTTCATGTTTGCTAGAGAATACCTTCCAAAAATTGGATATAAAAAACGTGTTCACTTATTGAATACATTAATCCCTGGTCTTGGAAAATCAGGCAAGATGAGTTCATCTGAACCGAATTCCAAAATTGATCTTGATGATTCTGACGAGACAATTAAAGAAAAAATTAATAAAGCATTTGCACTAGATGGAGAAGTTGAAGGAAATGGTCTTCTAGCAATCTTAAAGTTCATATTATTCAGAAAGTTCAAGTCAGACAATCGAACGTTCGTGGTCGAAAGGGAAGAAAAATGGGGAGGAAATGTCGAATATTCAAATTACAAAGATATTGAAGAAGACTATAAAATGCAAAAACTTGTTGCTGCGGACCTTAAACCAGCTGTGGCGAGGGAGTTAATTTCTTTAATTACACCTCTGCGATCTAAAATTGAAGGAATGGCAGATTTAATAGCAAAAGCTTATCCAGCAAAATAAATTAGTTAACATTTGCAATGCTCGGTATGTTCTGTGAGAATTGATTATATTTGTTATCAATCTTATATGAACGAAGAGCAAAAGATATTAATTAAATCTTTTCTTGCCAAGAACCAACTGTGTGTAATTTCGACAATTGATGCGGAAGGATTTCCAAATTCTGCAGCTATGTCTTTTTCCGAAAGTGACGACTTAGAAATAATTTTCTTTACGTTAGACGACACTAAAAAGTTTAAAAATATTCAAAATAATCAAAAAGTTGCGGTAACAGTTGGCTGGAGTTTTGAAGATTTTATTACTGCTCAGTATCAAGGAATTGCAAGTCAGGTAAACATTAATGACTCTTTGGAATATGTAACAAGGCATTTAGAAAAGAATCCTTTCTCTAAGAATTTTATTAACAACCCCAGTGAAGCGATGTTTATTATAAAGCCGACGTACATTAAGTATTCGAATTTAAAGGCTGATCCTAAAGAGGTTTTTGAGGTTAGGTTTTAGTTTATCGCGTAGCTTTAGTTATTCTCGCATACCGATCTATCCCACAGATACCGCAACAAGTGCGGCATCCACTCCGACAGTAGTTTGTGAAGTAGTTCTCATTTGATACTACCGGCAGTCCACAAACTTCACTATTCTATGATCGACCTGTAAGGATACGGCAAAGTGTACATCCACTCGTAGAAATCGCTTAAAACGATGATGTTCTAGCAATAGCGCCCCTGCTAGATCCCGCAGTCATTGCGGGATCTGTGGGTAGGTAACAATTGAAATTTATTCAGCAAGAAATAATGTGAATGTTTCCTCATCAATTTCACCATTCTCATCTGATAAATCTCTCCATGCGGGATTCTTAGATTTAATAAGATTTTCTTTCCATTCTCTCTTCCACTTTTTAATCAAAAACTCTCTATGCCGAGCTGATTGATGAGTTAAGTGAAGCGCAAAATAGATAAGTCTCTTTAAGTTATATCTTTTACTAAATGAATTAGAGAATTCTCCTATTTTATGTTCACGCATTCTCTTCTGAATATCTTGAGTGTAGCCTGTGTAAAGAACGGTTTCATTTATGTTTGTAATTATGTATACACAGTATGTTTTGTTCATACCATGATAATAGATGCAAAAATGAATTGTCGCATTGTATTGGGGTACAAACAATTTAAGAAGCTAACAGCTCACCCCACAGATGCCGCACTGAATGCGGCAACGATTCTGGTCTGTCTCGTAGTTCAATCTACTCTCAACAATTCCTTCCTCACATACACCTCGTACCACTCATTCTCAAAACCATCCTTCACAAAATTGTTTTCGATATACTTCCATAAATCAGGGAAAATCCAAGCCTCTTTTCTGTTGAACACAAGATACTCCGGCTTGCTATCTTCTATGTCTTTAAAGGCCTTCTCCGTTCGATTTTCGGTATGCCAAATGTGGTAGTACGCTACGTATCTAGAGGCAGATTTAGTACTAGAGAGTTCGTAAAACCAACCTGTATGATCCACTGAGTAGATGGTAGTTCCATCTTCTGTGACGTTATCAATATACTGCGCCGTTTCGTACATATATTTCAATTTAGGATTAAAGAAGTCGCTCCACTCTGTTCGGTTCACATTACCTAACAAATAACCGTAACCAAGCTGATAATAATTGCTGTACTGTAAATGCTCCTCGAAGTTTTTCCCTTGGAAGAAGTAAAACACAAACAGTAAAGTAGAAACCGAAATTATTAATACGTTTCGTAAAAACTTAAAACTGAACACCTTTTCTGAAAGTGCATATCCAATCAAAACCACAAAAGATGGAACAGCTTGCAACAAGTAATGAGGATATCCTCTGCTCGATAGTGCGGCACCAAAAACGCTACTAGCTACCCAAACGAAAATTATTGCTGACGTAAAACTGATCTTCTTTTTCCAATACAAAAGTGAAAGTATCGAAAGGATTATCAAGAATATTCCTGACCTTAAAAAAATGCTGTTTTCAAAAATCAAAAACATTGCCTTTTCTCCTCCCTCCTCGACATATTTAAAATTACTTAATAATGAAGAGTCTAAATACTCAGTAAAATTTCCAAATAAGAGAAATATTAAAGTAATAATCACTGTGGGGAATACAAATAGAGTTACTAATTTTGCAAGTCTTCGGAGTATTGAAAGTGATTGTTCTTTTGCATGATAAAAGAATATTAAAATTATCGGCAACAAAGAGATAAATTCAAAGTATGGTTGAGCTTTGATAGTAACTGCAAGTCCGTAAAATATTGCAGTTAACCAAAACTTTTTATTCAAGGCAAAGTAAATTCCTAGGGTAGTAAACAAAATGAAAAAGTTTTCTGCATTCGCAAGATTGTTTTCCATTTGGGGGATTCCAAAAAAAATTGCACATCCAATAAGAGCAAAATATTTAATCCTTCCAACTGCTACTTTCTGGAGGATTTTATGCACAATTACTAAAGTTCCTACAGCAAACAATAAGCTTAATAGCCGGGTGAGGAATAATGTATTTCCAAGATTTAATAAAGAAAGAAAAAGTAAATACATGAATGGAGGCTTGTTGTCCCAAGCGCCAGAATATAGTTCTGCACCATAAGACATCTGGTTCGCTACCCCAGAATAAATCCCTTCGTCGTCGTACCAGTGGGGTTCAAAAAGAGAAGGAATACGCAACAGAATTAGTATTAAAACTGAAAAAGCAAAAAACAGCAACACTCTGTGTTTCTTAAGGAAGTTCATACAAGTTGGTAATGCAATTTCTTTATTATACAGTATCGTTGTAGGATAAGGATACTAAAGGTCGGGATGCATTAAAACTCGGTGTATTCGAGGTAGTGATTATCTAGCTCCCACTTAGATACAAAGTTAGGAGTATTTCTTATAAATCGTATTTCGGCTGGTAAACAATCGGCGATTCTTCTTAATCGCTCAGCCACTTCTGCTTGAATTTTAATTGCCAATCTGTGGTCTGCAGATCCTCTACCAAGAATGTACAAGTCAATATCGCTACTAGAAATCAATGTTTTCCCCTCAATATCAGGAAGTTCATGAGAAATTGGAAAAGTGCTAAGTCCCTTTACAGCTGAGCCGTAAACCCCAAGTTTTATCGTAGTCGAATTGTACTTATTCTTAATAAAATTAACTTGATCTTGTGCGATTATTAAATAAATTGCACTCGCAACATTTTCACCTTGTTCATTTAGAAAGATCCACCGCAAATGTGTGTCTTTTTTGGAAGACGTTTTACTGTATTCTCTTAATTCTACCTTGACTATCGAGCTTAATAATTGTCTAATCTGCTCTGCTGTTTCAGGACGCGAAAGTGTAGATTCAATATCTGACAAATCTAGTTGTTGTAGTTGGGTAATTATTCTTTTTTGTAACTCGTGACTTCCAAGCCCGTTTTCTAAAGTATCCATATTAAACTTCAATATAATCAATATTAGATAAGTAATTATCTGCAGCAGCTTCGTGATCACCTCCGACTCTACAACCATCAAATCTAATCTCCGAAGGCAAAGCACACCTTACATGATCAAGCTGACTTTCAAGTAACTGTCTTGCTTCAAAAAGCAAAGAATGACCAAATGCACTATTATACACAATGCATAAGTCAATATCCGAGGAGTTCATATACGGAAGTTTAATTTCAAAAGTGTCCCCTGACATATCATCAAATGCATAAGAGCTCGGATTCCACTCGGCGGCAATTGGTAACTCCGATCCAATCGGAAAAGTTGCATATTTTTTTGCTACAGACCCGAGACAAAATAATCGATACTCAGGTCCCATGACATCATTCAGGTAGTCCAACATATCCTGAGCAATTATAAAATAAACTTCGCTCGCAATATTTCTACCTTCGCTATCCTGAAAAACCCAGCGTACATGAGGTTCATAGAACCCTAAATTAGTTATGTGTCTTTTTTTTAAGCCAACAAATCCAACGTTCTTTATGCTTTCTAGTAATCTTTTTATCTCGCCAACTCTTTCTGGCTTATAAATAACAGTTTCGAGCTCAGTTAAATTAAGATTGTTAAGTCTGCTAATGACTTCTTTATACTTATCAATTGTTGTTACGTCTACTGGTGCTTCCATCCGGCGATTTTAGCATTTTGAGTGATATAATCAAAATTATGAACTACATAGAAATCCTCTCTAAAGACAAAGTAATGCAAAAACTCATAGAACAATTTGGTGAACTGTCGCCAATTATTCCAACAGAAGATATATTCAATGAAATAGTTGGAAGTATTGTGGGGCAACAACTTTCCGTAAAAGCTGCCGACACAATTTTCAAGAGAGTTTTAGCTTTGGTAGAAACATGCGAACCTAGCAGCTTCTTGAAATTTGAAGACCAACAACTTAGAGATTGTGGACTTTCTTTTGCAAAAATTAGGTACATTAAGGCATTAAGTAATAGTGTTATCAATAAAGAAGTAGACCTTGAGTCACTTCGATCCATGGGAGATGAAGAAGTGAAAATTGAACTAGTTAAACTTAAGGGAATTGGTGAATGGACTGCAGAAATGCTTCTTATCTTCGGACTAGCCAAAGATGATATTTTTTCTTACGGAGATTTGGGTTTAAGAAACGCAATAGCTAATCTCTACAAAATCGATCGAGATAATAGAGAAGAAATTTTAAAAATATCTTCTAAGTGGAAACCATTCAGATCTTACGCTTCTAGGTATTTATGGAAGTCGCTTGATAATCTACCCAAGAATCCTGTGAATAAAAGTAAGCATTCGGCTGTAAAACCTCTGTAAATATCCTTCCATCGTCTGTTCTACATTGTCGCGGGAAGATTTCCAATATTGGATACTCTTTTTCTGCACAAGTTTCGAAATTAAATACATCCAAGTCAAAATTTTGAATTTGGCTATCTTCGTTTAAAACAATTATGCCGAAAACTACAAGCAAGGCAATTAAAGGTCCTGCCACAAGAAGAATTAAACTAACTCTGTTCAGTTTCATTTATTAAATCTTACTAAATCTCTAAATAAGCTAATGTCCGAAGTCTCTACTTTGTAAAAGGCGTTGTTATGCTTAAAGAATATAACCTGATTGTTTCCAACTGAACTTGAGACAGGATTTATCGAGTAAACTTTTACATTGGTTCGAGTACCATCAATAGTAATTGTAGAATCAATACCGCCAGTTGGTTGGATTTCTTCAATTCCAGTAACGGATACTGTTGTGTATTCGAATGGAGATAACTGCAAGTCATATTTTAACGAAGGATTTCCAAGTTGAAGTAAAGTGTATTCAAACAATTCGTTACCCCAAGAACCTTGAGGGTAAAAGTTTCTGTCTATATGGTTTACTGTTTTTGCATCAGTCCTCCCGTTTAATGGTTCAATGAATGAATCTTCAGGCACTAATATTTTTAGTAAGCTATTAGCCAGGTCAGTATTGTTTACAACTAGTTGAGGAGCATCTTCCGAAATTCTAAATATGCTTGTCTTTTCTGATGAAGAAATATTTCTTTCCTCAGATACTATAGAAGATATGCTATATAAATTTTCCTGAGACTCGGTGTCAAGATAAACTTCTTCAATTTCAACTTTATAAGTATTAATATCTGCGTATTGAAGTGTTATTAATTGTTGTTGTTCTCCTTTGCAATCATAAAAGCTTCGGTATTCAATCTCGTAGTAATCTTTTCCATTCTTAGATACTTGTGAAATGCTTGTTGGTGTAATTGTACTACCGCTTCGGGGTTGATCATTAGAGAAGAAAAGACCGATATACTTACCTCCTCGATATTCCATTTGTTGAGTTATTCTTCCTACATAGGATATTACTTTTTCTGATATTAAATCCCCTACTCCATTTTTAATAATTTCTTTAACTGCAGTTTCTCCATTCGTGTAGTGCGTTTCTTCAACAATATCTTGATTTGTAATTAGGAATGAACCTGTACATCTAAAATACTGATTACTGAAAGTTTGATTCTTTCTTATAATAAAGTAATTAGATGATTTCTGATCGATAGGATTAGATACTACAGGCGTTTCTCTCCTGTTGGTCAACGTTTCAGGGTTGTTTTTTGCATAGTTGGCAAGAATTCTAGTCTTGTCATTATCACTTAAAACTACTGTCGAGCCATTTTGTCGTCCGGTATTTGTGTTGTAAAGAACACCAAAATAAGCGACTAAAGAGATAGAAATTATAACCAAAACAAGAGATAAAAAATTTAGGTACCAGTCAGCAATGGAGTACCCGGAGCTGTTTCCCTTGTTGAATTCTCTAATTACCTGGTTCTTTAGTTTATCTTTAAATCGAGCACTAGGAACAGCCTCCTCTGTTTTCAGGGAGTTTAGAAAATCCTTAAATTGTTGTTCTTCTCTATCTGCCATTTTTTATAATTATACTAATAATTCATCTACTTAATAGTGCACTTTGGTGTACACCCTAAACTAGGCTTTCGCCTGTTCAGATAATAACTTTGCTACCCTTCATCTGCATCTGGAACGCCTGTTTCAACTAGTTGCTTCAAGGACTTCAATCCTCTCTTCTGGGTTGTTTTTACGTAATTCATGTCTTTGTTCATTTTGTCGCAAATCTCTTTCAGTGAAAGCTTTTCCAAGAACCTTAGTCTCAAAACTTCTCTCTGCGCGGAAGGTACTTTATCCATAAACTTCATTAATGTATCTTCTTGTGAGGGGGAATTGTCCCTTTCTCTTACTGTTTCCACCAAAAAATCTTCAAAATCATCGCCTATCTGGGAAAATGGAATTGCATCTTTATACTTTTGCTTTAGGTAGTTTATGAAGATTATTTTTGCAATGCCGAACAAATATGCTTTCAGATTCTCAATTTCCTTGTCTTCTTTTAGTCCTTTTACAAATTGTATAAATGTTTCGGAGGTAAGGTCTTCTGCAACTTCTTTCGAGAGTATTTTAAAATAGAAAAATTTATAGATAATGTCGAAGAAGCCTTCGTACATCGTTTCTATTTCGCTTTGAGTAACACTCATTATATTGATAGAATAAAACTAATTAATTATACCCTTTTATGGAATTCGCAAGGAGACTTTTAATAGAAAAAGCCGGAATTAACAAAGTGATAATGTATTTGACTCTCTCGGATGTGTTTACTTGGGGCGTTTATGTGATTGTAAGTGCGTTCACAGGTTTGTATCTGCAAACTAAGTTACAGATGGATGTTGTAGAAATTGTTGGAATTGGTGCCGCATGTTTTTACATTGCACGAGTACTTTTTCAAATTCCAATTGGATTAATCTCTGATTCCTTAAAAAGAGATAGAGATGAGATTGTCTTTCTTATGCTAGGAAACCTATTAATGGGACTTCCATTGCTGCTTTACATAAATATCGACTCCCCATTATATTTCTATCTTCTTCAATTTGTGATTGGAATTGGTGCTTCGATGAATCTAGTAAATTGGAGAAAGTTATTTGCCGCCAATCTCGAAGATGGCAAGTCTGGCAGAGCCTATGCTGTTTACGATACAATCATTAGCCTTTCCATTGCGATTGTTGGAATATTAGGTGGGCAAGTCGCTGCGCTAGGTGAGTCGTCATTCAATCTGGTAATAGCCATGACAGGAGTTGTGATGATTCTTAGCGCTACTTGGCCAGCACTGATATTTTTGGCTAAGCGGAAAAGTGCTGATTCGTTGTAATCAAGATTCAGCTGCTGCTCGCCTAGTGTCATACTCAACAGAAGCTCGCATTGCTTTGAAAGAAGTGTAACCAAAACGTCTAGCTATCCAGTTTCTAATGCTATTTTGCCAACCGCGCTCTAAATAGGGAGACCAATCCACCATATGCATTATTAGTTCCGCGTCGCTAGCATTATGTACTCTGCTGAATGCGTCTTGGGCTTGTGTGAAAGAGTTTACTATTTTTACCTGAGTTTTAGGCACTTCTTCTAACCATGGGATTTTATAAGGAAGAGAAATTCTGTGAACTTTTAAAAAAATTGCCATAGACTTCACACTCGTGAAGTGGAAAGTACTCCCTCCAGGAGGAAGAGCTAGAACAAAGTTAGAAAAAGGTTGAATTTCTGTGCCTGCTATTTCTAGAAAAACTGGACGATCTTGAAGTATTGACGCCTGCACTATTCTCTCAAGTGACTCTAAGTTGTCTTCGGGCAAATGAACAATCCTATCTAATTCTTCGTGGCTCTTCATTTTATTTTTCTATAGCAGGCTTAACTATCGCTCTGTAGCTTAATCCAAGTAACGTAAAGCTTCTGTCGAGTATTAAATGAGTATTATCATTTCCAAAATAGCTCTTCAATTTTTCTATGAGATCCTGTAGGCAAGCATAAAATTTAATCCCTTGTTTAGGAAGTTCATGTTTGCTTTCATTAATTCCAATTGTAACATCGAAATTTGTCCTTAGTAAGTTGATTAGCCACACTATACAAACTATTTCAATGTAGTCGTCATAACGTTCAACATCAATTTCCCAAATCACTTCCCTTTGAACTGGATCATAAGGAGTTAGATTGTACCCTAGTTCTTCAACTGTAACATAGATATTTCTATCGTCTAGCCAATTGTCTTTGGGGAATTGAAAATGATCCCTTTCCTTTTCGATAAAACGATCAATAAATCGAGGTGGAAACAATCCTGCAGTCCCGCTTATTCGAATTAGATCTTCGGAATACCTTTCAAAATAATCCTCAAGCAATTGAATTAAAAACGGTATATCTTTAATAAGTTCGAAAAATATTTTGTAGGTGGAATCGACGTCCAAATATTTGCTCAAATACTCTCGATGTGTGCGGAAATCTGAACCTAATGCTTTGTGGATTGGACTTCCGGTGGCAAGATTGTCACCGAATCGCATTTTCCTTTTAACGGATTCGGTGCGATTATAAAAACTATTAGAGTCGTTTACATACAAGTCCACTTTGTTCATAACTCAACTCTCTCGGTAGATCCTTCTGCAAGTTCGTTCAACAGACTTTCAACTGCAATTAAAATATTGGCTAAAACGCTATCCCTATTGTGGTTCCCATTCTTGTTTAAAAAATGATGTTCCAAAAATCTCCTAATAAAGACTAAGATTTCCTCGTTTGTAAAACTGTTGGTACTCTCCGCAAACCTTAAAAAATCTCGAATAAAAATTTGAATATCTCTGGCAGATGTATCTAAAATAAAATCTGGTTCCTGCTTGATGTACTTATGAATAATTTCTAACATCGCCCAGCCGAACATTTTTGTCCAATCAGTATTTGGTTCTGATTCTAATTTACTACTGTATTCTGTATAAAAAAATTGTAAAGCTGCTCTGAAGTCCTCATTAGATATGAACTCTTCCAACTTAAAAGTATATTTAATATCTTCCTCAATCAAGTGAATGCTTTCAAGAAATAGTTTTCTTCGTGGGTCTGAGGAATCGCAACTAGTTTCTATTGCAGTCCTTCCTAAAGCGAGAAACTTTAAGATATGAATAGGGCCAACTACTCTTTTTATTGTTGAAAGTGTATACATTACTGCTTGAGATTGTTCAACATCGCTGGAATTGTTAGGCAAGGCTGCTACTGCTCTAGCCAAGGCCATGAGCAAATACTGTCCAATTGCGCCATCTAACACGGTTTCCACAACTTCCCCAAACTCGTCTTTAGGTAAAATTGCATAGGTTTCTGCAAGTGGGTGAAAAACCATGGAATTTGTAGGGTCGTTGTTATAGAAGAACGCTAATTGATTCGAAAATCCTTGCAGCTCGGGGATTTCTAGATCTGGTATCTGCATTGAGTTTTAGTGTAAATGAGTGAGTATATCACGGCATTTTGAAGGTACACAACTGCAATTTAGAATGCGAAGGCTAGGCATTTTAAAGAGCTGCCCAGCCTTCAGTCGATAACTACTTTAATCCAGCCGCGAAGCTTGCAGAATCAATCATTTCATTGAAAGCTGCTTCAATGATTTCTGGGAATATTGTTGTGTACTCAAAAGTTGCAGCATATATTATTTCTCCCTGTTCAATCGTTGCTATTGCGTAACCAAAATATTGATTCATTCCAGTGTTTGTTATTCTAACGTCGAACTCTACTCCATCTTTACTTACTCTTGAGTATTCATTCACAGCTGTTCCTCCTGTTGCGGGCAAGCATGACTGAGCGCCCAATTCCTTGTCTTCATAAATTTTTATTGCAGGGGCTGGTGTTACTGATAGTGTTATTGTTTCAAAAACACATCTAGGATTGGATGTGCCGTTGTTGAAATCTGTGGAAACAGTACCTCCATTGGTAGGCGCAATGAAATTAAAATTGAAATGTTCGCTTGTGAATTCTGTCCTGTTAACAGAACTTAAGTCGAATTCTAGATTCGCAATAATCATTTTAACTAATGCAATTGCTTCTCCCAACTCTGGTTGAGACAATGCTCCAAAAGTAACTATTACAGAAGTGCCGTCTGGGTTTCCTTGACTTCCAGAAGCGAAAATTGAATAGCTGCCCGAATTTTCATATGTATTTATTGTAAAGGTGTGGCCTTCAGCTGACTCGACCTGTTCAGTCGATAAAACTGGTCCAAATCCACCTTCAAATCTCCAATAGCTAACCGACAATCTCTCTTCTCCGCTGAATCTAACTTCTTCGTTGTTGAAGTATTCAGTATTTAAAGCAGCAGAAGCGGTTCCTAATTCTTGAGGATACTTGAACTGAACTTCATAATTTTCGCTATCGAACTCAGAAAGCTGTGCTGTGTCCGCATCTTCATCATTTTGATTCTCCTCATTATTCATATCTTCTAAATCTTCGTCATTTTCATTATCAACTTGATTGGCGTTGTTAGCATTCTGGGCATTTTGACTGTTGTAAGCCACAAATACTAGAGCAAGTAGTGCCAATAGAACGATTAATATGGTAGATAAAATCACGAACCTTCTTGTATTTGATGGATAAATTCTAGATGGGGTTGGGACTGATGCAGGTATCGGAGCAACTTCTGTAATCGGAGTTTGTGGTTCCATAGTTTAAAATTAACTAATAAGTAGTTAGATTCTATAAGATTTTAGCGGTAGCTTCAACAATTCCTTCAATGAATGAATCTTCCGAGAACAATGTAGCCCTTTCTTCGCAATCCTTTTTCATAGCTCTTGCCTTTTCAGGTGTAAATTCTTTTACAGCTATCATAATATCTTCAACTGTAAAATCTGGTTTCAATAGAACTCCAGTTTTGCCATCGACTACAGTTTCTAACATTCCTCCCTCCGCTACTCCGAGTACAGGTTTTCCTGCATACATCGATTCAACCGGTGTCATACCAAAGTCTTCGCGTACAGGAATGTATGCTGTTGCCATCGAGTTTCCGAGTAAATCCAATAATTGATCATCAGAAATCCAACCCAGAATTTGAATATTGCTATGGCCTTCTGCAATTTTCTTAATTTTTTCAAGTTCCGGTCCACCCGATCCAACTATCAATTTTTTATCATGCATTCTACTGAAAGCTTCCACAAGCATGTCGATTCTTTTTGCGGGATAAAGTCTTCCCCAAGAAAAAAAGTAATCGCCGTCAGATATCCATTTGAAATCAATTGTGTTGCAGGGTGGATAAACAACTACAGAATCTTGATGCAGGTAATCTTTAATTCTTTTCTGAACAGTTTTTGAGTTTGTGATTATTAAATCAAATCTTTTTGAAAGTCTCGAAAATCTAACTCGGTTTATCCAAGCATATGGAATAAATATCAGTTTCTTGATTAATCCATATGTCTTTAGTCTATCTTGATAACTATCATACAAATGTCTTGGGGGGGTATGCATGTATGCAATATTTACTTTGCCTTTTGCAGGAATTAAAGCGTTTAAGCAATCTCCACTGTAGTAGATTATGTCGTAATCTTTAATCAACTTTCTTGTTTTGAAAAGAAAAGCTAAGTTTACTTGCGTGTACCTAAATCCTGGAATTCTGGAGAACCTACTCTCTTTATATAATTCAATTGTTTTTATTCCGTGATCTCTTGGATTAAAGGCATCTGCACCAATAAACGCAGTGGCAATGTCCGCACCAAGTCTTTTAGCCATTGTGATAATTAGTCTTTCGCCACCGCCTTTGTAGAGGAAGTAATCGTGGAGGATAAGTATCTTCTTTCCTTTTAAATCTGTCATATTCAAAAAAGCTTGAAATAAGAAGTTGAAGATTCAAATTCTTCAATCTTGTATTTTATTAATTATACACTAGGAAAGAGTTTCAAATTTCAAATCACAAAAATCAAAAGTAAGAAGTCGCATGTCAGAAAATCAAGGTCTTTAACATTGAACCTAGATTCTTGCTCTTTGATAAGTTTAATTCCCTCAATATTTCCTATATACTAATGAGTATGATTTTTGACCGATTCAAAAAAAAAGTTAAACCTGTAGAACAGGAACCAGCTACAGCTACACAACCAAAAAAGATTGTTGGCGTATATGGAACAAAAGGAAAGACGGTTGTAACTGAGCTAATGTCTCATCTGTTAAACAATTCTGGAATTGGTGCGGGATTTTTATCGTCTACTGGAACATTAGTAAATAGGGAATTCGGGAGATCTGTATTCGCAGAAGATGTTTCAAAAAAAGAATTGAGAGAACTGCTCTCCTACAACACCGCTCCCTTTTTCATAATCGAATTAAAGGATTCCGGTCTTGATAATAACCTTTACGATGAATTTGATTTTGATGGCGTTATTATTCCTAATACTTTTAATAAACCATCTGTTGAAAGACTTTCTATTGTTACAGATTTACTTAAAGAAGGCGGAGTTTTGTTAGGTAATGGAATAGATATCGCATTACGAAGTTGGTTTTTTGAAAACAGAGAAAAGATAAAAAAACCAGTTTACTTGGGAATGGTAAATGAGAACGACTACGAAGTGGTAAACAAATCGTTTGATAATGGAATTGAATATATTTTCAGAGAAAACAACTACCTAACTCCAAACCCAGCATCGTACTCCGTAATCAATAAACTCCTCTCTTCAACAATGGCAGAAGCACTATCAGGAGTTTCGAATTTAACAAGATATACACAAGGATTCAAGACAGCAAAAGGTCGATTCGAAGTTATTAAATCTCAAGGAAAAACAGTTGTGATCGACAACGCTAGAAATCCCGAAGACTTAGAAATGTCTCTAAAAGAAATTTCTGACCTCAAACCCTTAGGTAAAAAAATCATCACGGTTTTAGGATTAGAGGGAGACTATTTAAATTTTGCGATGCCCGAAACATCACAGAAGTATTCTCAGTTAACAATTCTTACTCCCCACGGAGCTAATCGCTTTAAAAACTATGACATAAACTCTGCGGTTTTTACACATAATCATTCAGGAAAAAGATTTGTTGCAGTCGAAAGAATAGGTTCTCAAGAAGAATATTTTATGTTGAACAAGGAAAACCTAAAACAAAGAATTCAAAAAGTTGTAAGCAATGGAGATGCACCATTTGTAACTTTCGATGCAGATGATTACACCTCAAGACTAAACGCTATTGATTTAGCATTTCAGTACGCAGAACCAGGAGATATTATCTTACTAAGCGGAAAGGGTGACGACGATTACATTTCCTTCAATGACGTTGAGTATACATGGAGTGAGCATGAAGCTATTAGGTTAGCTACGAAGAAGCCAGAATAATAGTTAAACATAGATATTAGAATCCATCATCAAGGATGAAAAGTTCGAAATCAGAA
>CAZYSE010000005.1:19171-37616 GCA_964650085.1 uncultured Candidatus Saccharibacteria bacterium
AGTTAAACATAGATATTAGAATCCATCATCAAGGATGAAAAGTTCGAAATCAGAAATCAGAAATCCAAAAAATGTGAATGGTATTCAATATGCTAAAATCTTCCCAGTTATATAGATTTCTTGGACTATTACAGTCACGAACAATGGCAAGATTTTAATACTTTAGAAGAAAGATCTGACTACATTTCCAAAGTGATACTTCCTGCCATGGCGATTCGAAGAGCTAGGACTAGACCTATAACTCCTGAAGAACTCCACAATAAGTTTTATAATCCACCATCTTCTGACAAGCCTGGTGAAGATTTTGAGTTAGCACAAGCCTGCGTAGAAAATCTAGGACACATTGCAAATGTAGATACCGTATTAGAAATTGCCGATATAATTTTTTATGCTTTGCAGGATGAAACTGGGGTACTCTTGCAAGCCTGGCAACCATATCTACACCTAATTGGTTATGATATGAATATCTGTATGGATTTTTGCATTGTTAAATACTCAACACGGTTAAAAATTCCGTTAGGAAACCCAGATTACAAAGATATCGAGACTCACGTCATGGAAGCTTTTCTTCAGCATGTTAAACAAACGAGACCGGAATATTTGTGGTGGTGGAATGGTGCAGAAATTAGCGTTGTTTAAAACTTCATTAATGGCTCGATTTCATCAAGAATTAACTTTATTCCTTGGCAAAGCTTGAAAAGTATAGACTGATCGTTGTTTTGTGTTGCAGAAACTCTGAATTCTTCTGATATTTCGCAATATTCTCGCAGCTCTGGCGTTACCTCGGAGATAGTTGCCTTAGCGATTAAAGGATCCTGAGTAAAAAGCTCTACACTACCCTTTCGTTTTATGCATAGAGCAATTCCTAAACGGAGAAAAGCTTTTGCAAAATATTGCGTTGTGTCGGCAATAACATCTTCAGAAATGGGCACTTTGTTCAGATAATCATTTTCAAATTTCTTAAGTCTTCCTAATAATCCCCCCGGACCAGTTACAAAATATTTTTTGTAAGCAGCGTCAATAAGAATCCCGGGATCTGTTTCGTAAGGCAATTCGCTATAGAAATCTTCTCCTGAAAAAAGAACGGAACCTTTTTTCATTATCGCAACCCAATCTGCTCTTTTTGCAGTCGATTTCGAAATGCATGGAAGCTCAAACTTTATTTTAGGAAATTCATTTTTAATTTTCTGTGTTAATTCTTCAGAGAGTTTGCGCAGCAAAGCTACATCTTCTACATCTACAATGGCAACAGTATCAATATCAGACTTAGAATGCATATCTCCACGCGCAAGGCTTCCATAGTAATAAAAAGCAACGAGCTTTGATTTAAATTTCTCGGATAAAAACGAACTCATTCGCTCCAAAATTTCTTTGTGTTTAGAATCGATGTTGGTAGGACCTATTAAGTTCTGGTTCATGGATTTAACTAATCATTTCCATTTGTTTAAGTGCAACTCTGTAATTTGAGTTCGCCTCAATATATTTTGCAGCACTAGTAACTAAGTTTTTCCTTAAATCTGGATAACTTGATAACACTTCAATTCCGCGAACAATACTTTCGGATGAATTACTTTCCAATTTAAAACACTCATCGGAAAATTCAGAAAACTGAGGTATCTCTGTTATCAATACAGGGTTTCGACTGGCTAATCCTTTATTAACTGCTGCGCTAGCAGACTCACCGGCATCTGAGTAGTTAAAAATAACATAGTCGGATGCTTCAAGATAAAGCATGATTACTTCCTCATCTAAAAATTCTGTAAGTATTCTAACGTGCCCATTAAGTTGCAATTTCTCAATTTCATCTCTACAGGATTGTAGTAACTGTCCCGCGTAAATATTGTTCTGGCTAACGGCGTTTAGACACAACAAGTGAAAGCCATTGTCTTTAAGTACATCCATTGCTTGGATAATTTCAGGAATCCCCTTGTTGGTGTTCAAAAGGCCATGAGTTGCCAAGATTTTTATATGCTCTGAAATTCCAAGTTTCTTTCGTAACCAGGTCTTCGATCTCGGTGCAGTTTGGATCTTATAAAGTGGCAATTTTGATACTTTTGGCAAACCTAAGTTTTGTGCGTGGTAAACGTCGCTTTGGTTGTGAATAAATACTTCTACCAGCTTTAAGTTCGGAATTGATTCAATCAAATCAAAATCCTTTCCTCGTACGGCATGGAGTGTTACAAATACTCTGCTCAATTTGTTTAGTTTCTCCAATAGAACATTAAAATCTGCAGCGGAAGTGAAGGCTCCTGGGTGATACTGCAAATGAACAATGTCGAACTTTTTTTCTTGAACGAATTTTACTAAATCTAAAAATTCAGAATCATTCAAACTCCAGTTTCGAACTACGAAATCTTCGTCTGCATGTATAGTGTTAGAAATATCAATATTTGAAGAGACCACAAACTCTTTAAAGCTTCTATAAATATTGCTGTAGATTTTCTCCGTATACTCTGCAATTCCAGTTTCGTCGTTATACGGAGAAACAACCAAAATACTTTTGTTCTTAAGTCCAACCACTTCTTCAAGTTGTCGGAGAAAGTTAATGGCTTTAGAAGCAGAGCTACTCCACGTATATTCGCTTGCAGTAGCAACAGCATTCCTCATTTTAAGCTCAACTTCTGCAGAATTATAGTTATCAAATACATGCCTCATTTTTTGACCTAAATCCTCTAAGTCCGGTTCCGCCCACCTCGCTCCAATATTTACCAGTTCTGATTCGTTGGTAGGAACAAGCGAATAATCTACCAAATACCCATTATCTTCATTTAAAAAATCTAAGTACCCGCTATAACCAGTTGCGATTACAGGTTTCCCGTAATACATAGCTTCCAAAATAGGTAATCCAAAACCTTCTGATCGAGAAGGATAAACTTCTGCCGAAGCAGATTTATGAAGGTTTTTCATTACATGCTCCGGAACATCAGGATTGTTGATGTGAATAATTTCAGGAGAGCTTTCCGTTTTCAACTCAGATATTATTATATCAATATCGTTGTCAGGTCCTGGAAAAGATTTTATTATTAGGACTACATCATCATTGCTTGAAAACTTTTCAAAATAGGCTCTGATCAAAAGATCGACTCCCTTTCTTCTTTTACCCGTACTAACATGAACAAACTTAAACGATTTGCTTGTTGAATATGGCAATGTACCGACTTCTGAATCGAAGTAATCTGCATCAAGTGCACACGGCACTACTTCAATAGGAACTCTCACTCCAGAATTAAACAGAATATCCCTCACAAAAGACGAGATCACCATTACGCCATTGGCATGCTCATTTAGTTCATCTACCCATAATTGAGGGTAAATACTCTCTTCCCAAGCTACATTTACAACTTTAATTCTTGCGTTTAATTTAGCTAAACCTAAAGGACTTCCAGCATTTTTGGGGAAGTTGTTATAAATTGCAAAATCAGCAACAAAATCCTCGCGCCTAAAAAGTTCTTTTAGATTAGGTTTGGAATTAAGCTCTTCGTCTGAAGGGTAGAAGTCTGCATCTTCTGAACTAACATATAAACTGGCCAGAAATTCTGTCCCCAGTGAATTAATTCCAGCCGCTAGTCCTCTATTTACTCTAGCTAAGCTATAGTTAGTGAAAAATGGTCCTACAACCTTAACGGTTTTGCTCATTAGAATTTAACTAAGGAATCTCTGTTACCAATCAATAAAACGTTATCTTGCATGAGAAGATCTAGCATTAATTGATCTCGTCTTCTTTTTCTCAACTGAAACTCTGCTGACTTAAGCACCATGTAGTGAATTTCTTTACTTAACTTTGTTTGACATTTGTTCACAATATCTTCTAATACTTTTAGATCGATATCTCCAACAATAACCATGTCGATAATCTGCATATTCAAAAAGATTCCTCTTGTGTAGGAAGGTGTTAGTAATGCAAATTCAATGTTTCCAATTTTCTTAACATTGTCTAAGATTTCTGCTCCTAGTCCAAAAGACTTATGACAGATTCCTATTAACTCAGTTACGAAAGGATGGTCCCCATTCAGCTCAAAATATTTTCGATTGCCTTTGTTAGTTGATGCAATAATTTTTGCTTCTTCTAATCTACTTAGTTCTCGACGAACCGCGTTAATCTCTTCTTTAAATTCTCTAACAGCTCCTCTCAAGTGAATTTCGGTTTCGGGATTCATCAGAAAATATCTCAGAGCTTTAATTCTAACTTTTGATATAAAAAGATTTTCTAAAGTATCCTGAGTAACAGACATTCAATTGAGGTTAAAAGTTAAACTTATTGTATACATTCTAGTATACAATCTTTTTGTAAGCAATATAGAGTAACGAGAAATTAGACAGGGAAAGTTTATGAGGTGATCTAAATCCGACTACAAATTCTCCTTATTTAAGAAAGAAAGCACCGCTATTCTTACATTAACAAAAAATTTATCATCTGAAAGTTTCAAAGCTATGTCTTCGTTTTTTGTTTCTAACTTCTTAAAGTGTAACTCTAAAGTTGACTTTAATCTTTCAATATCAACCCCACTAGGGTTTATTGTGAGCGCTAGATTATACAAAATTGTTGCTGTAATGCAGTTCATAACTAGATTAACAACTTTTGTAGGAATAACACGCCCAAGTAACATTGGTGTAATTACTACTTCATGAATCTTAGCAACCAATTTCCAATGATCTACGATGAAAGCGTTAGTAGTTTCGTCAGTGGAGGATTTTGTAAAGAGATCGATAACTCGGGCACTTTCTGTCTCGTTTTGAGGACTTGGTGGTGCAACACCTTCATCTTCAATTGTAAGCTCCAAAATTAAGGGTGTTGTCATTTATTAGAGTATAAAGCTGAAACTGAGCTTTTGTCCAGAAATATATTAATTTTTAAAGTGTGTTCATAATTTTCAAAATTAACTGATTAATCGAAATCTTTATGATGCAAATATTGACCTTATAATCGAATCTAAAGGAATTTCATTAACATCCAGATCGCTCACTTCGTTTTCTTCGAGTAACTGTGCGATGCTTCGCGATAACTTTTCTCTTTCAATTTGAATTTTGTAAATAATATGATCTGTTTCTTCTAAAACTACTCCATATTTTTCAATCAAAGCCCTATTCTTTGGCTCTTTTAATACAACCTTTACCTCTTTGTGGGTCGCGTGTTTCTTAACAAGTTCGTTAAGTTTTCCGTCATAAATCATTTTGCCTTTATTTATAACGATGATTCGTTCACATAGAGCTTCAACATCTTCCATGTAGTGGCTGGTCAAGATTATTGTTGTCTTATACTTTTGGTTGTACTCTTTCAAAAAATCGCGCAGTTTCTTTTGAACAACAATATCGAGTCCAATAGTGGGTTCATCTAGAAATAGGATTCTTGGGTTATGCAATATTGAAGCGATTATTTCACACTTCATTTTCTGGCCAAGTGAAAGTTTTCGAACTGGCACTTTTAAAACATCTTGAACATCAAGCAATTCTGCCAGTTCATTGATCTTTTCAGTAAAGTCGGCATCCTTAACTTCATAGATCTCTTTGGTCAGAAGGTAATACTCCATTGCAGGTAAATCTGGTAGTAATTGTGATTTTTGACCCATAACAAGCGATATCATTTTCAAAAATGCTTTTTCTCTTTTCTGAGGAGAAAACGATCCTACTTTTAAAGTTCCGGTAGTAGGATGTAGAATTCCAGAAAGCATCTTCAGAGTTGTCGTTTTCCCTGCTCCGTTAGGTCCAAGAAAGCCTACAAATTCACCTTCTTCAATATTGAATGAGACATTATCCACCGCAGTAGTTTCAAACTGCTCTCTTTTGAACAAACTTTTTAAGGTCCCCTTTAGTCCAGGCTCTTTTTTGTACTGAACAAAAGTTCTTGTTAGATTTTTTACTTCGATTAAGCTCATATTATGCGATACCGGAATATTTTTTTAAGCCAATATTCCAAAGTATTCTTTGTAAAAAATAAAATATCAACGTCAGAAATGATGCTAATAAAATCACAGGCAATGGGTTTTCCAAGCCTTTTAAAATCGATGCAGGATAAAATCCAACAAACGCCACAGGAATTAAGAAAGTAAATACAACTCTAATGAAGCTAGGGAACATACTTAGCGGTACTTTAACAAATTCTGCTCCACTACCAATTATCAGTTCAAAAAGAGAATCTGTTTCCCCAATAAAGAAAGTCATCGTCATAATTATGATTGCGAGAAAGTACATGATCAAAATTGATAATACTAACACTACCAAAGCTGCAAACAAGCTAATTAGCTGAATCTCTCCAAGCCCTGACAACCCAATCCAGAATAGTGGAAGCACTGTGAGAAAACACGTCAGAATCTGGGTTACAGAAATTGATTGGAAGGTCAAAAGAAACTTTGTGTTTACCGGTTTGAGAAGCATAGAATCGAATTCACCATTAGTAATTTTTAGAAAAAAATGAGGGAAGGAATCCCAAATGAAAATGAACATAAAGTAAACAAAAGTCTGCATAAAAGCAAAAAGTAGAATTATATCGGATTTACTCCAGCCTTGAAATTCGTTAACTTTATCGAAAATGTAATTTAAATAATATAGTTGTCCAAGCACCCATAGGATATTGGCTACACCCGAAAGCACAAGGTTAAACCTGTACGCAGCAAGTGTAGAAACCCCGTCCCGAAAATAGATTGCTATGATTCTAAGGTGCCTTTTCATCCGCCAACTGCCTCTAACTTAGATAAACCTCGCATATAAACTCGATTTGATACAAAAGCAAAAAACAAAGTCCAAGCAGACACAACAAAAAAAGCTGTTAAACTCTCACTCACCGAATATCTTCCTAAATACATGTCTACCTGGATTCCTCCTCCATAACTTGTTGGAAGAAAGAATAATATCTTCTGAATATTCTCTGGATATTCAGAAATTGGTATCAACCCACCGTTAACAAAACTAATCACTAAGCCATACACTGTAAAAAGAAAGCCAATGTTTGCAAACCATAAACTCAAACTAGCTAAAGTCATCATTATGAATTGATAAAGGAACACCGCCATAATTATTGTTGGCAGGAAAATTACAAAACTTGTAAATGATCCTGGACCAAACTCTGCAGGAAAAAGGATTGCAGCAATGACAAATAAAGTCATTGGAATAATTGAACGCGCAAAAATCAATGTAAGTACATCCATGATTCTATATAACGGATAGTAAATTGGTTTTAATAAAAATGTATTGATCTTTCCTGTAAGAACATCCCTAACAAATCTACTACCCGCCCTCCCAGTCATCAAAACATCGAACACAAAGTAGAAAATACTGAAGTATGCAATGTATTTGTTTGTCTCTCCCTCTTCTAAAGTAAAACTCCATAGCGTAATCATCATTACAACCAATGCAATTCTCCTAAGAAAAGAAAAAATAAGTTCACCACGTTGGGAGGCGGCCAATGAGAAATTGATTTTCATCAGGTACAGATATTTACTCATGCGAGCAGTTGTAAGATTTTAGTGATTAATTTGAAAAGTTCGTTATGTAGAACAGAACGTGGAATTAGGTGGTCGTTAGGGGATTGTACAATGTTTTTGTGCACTTGTAAATGTATTGCAATACAAATTACAAATTATTGATTAATTAAGCTCAGATTTTAGAACACTTAGGAAATGTTTCAATATCACTTCTCTTTCCCTTGCTAAGTTCTTTCCTGTCTCTGTATTCATCCTATCAGTTATCAGAAGTAACCTTAAATTGAACATATCTATCGTGTTTGTCGGTTTTAATTCACGACCATGTTCGCCAAATGGATCTTCTGGATCATAAAATCTTCTCTTCATAGAACCTGAGCTTGCAAAAATTCGCATAATTGATACTGCTCCAGTAGATTCAAGCATATCTGCATCCTGCAGAATTTTTGCCTCTAGTGTTTCTGCTTTAATATTCTTTGTAAACGAACAGACCTTTACAGCATAAGCAACTTTTTCAATTTTCTCTTTCGGGAATCCAGCAAGATTATTTAGCATCTCGATTGCTTTTTCAGCACTTTCGTCAGTAGCGTTAGGTGCTCGAGGATCGTCTTTTGCGTAGTTAACGGAATCATGGAATATAACTGCAGCAGTGATAATATCTAAATCACCGCCCTCTTTAGCTTGCAGCATTTCTGCATTTTTCAATACACGGAAAATATGCAGAATATCATGCGAGGGATCGTCGTCTTGATAGATCTCCTTGGCTAATTCCAATAATTTAGGCTTGAAATCATTTTGTGAAGTGGTGTCTACTTTCATGGTTGAACTAATTATAGCAGTTGGAATAAAAAAGGGATCTCCGAAGAGATCCCATAGATCACAGTGGGTTGGTTAGTAATTACAGACCAGCAGCCTTTTTAACTTCGTTCCAAACTTCTTGCAGAAGTTTTTTATCACTCTTCAATAGTTCTTTAACGCCTTCTCTACCTTGTCCAAGGTTCTCGCCGTTTCGTTTGAACCAAGCACCAGCTTTTTCAATTACGTTATGCTTTATTGCAGCATCAAGTAAACTTGAAACTCTATCAATTCCTTCACCATGAATAATTTCAAATTCTGCTTCTCTAAAAGGAGGAGCAACTTTGTTTTTTACAACCTTTACTCTAGCAACGTGACCAATAATTGAATCTTCCTTTGTTATCTTCTCTTTTGATCTAATGTCTAATCTTACAGAAGCGTAGAATTTTAATGCGTTTCCACCTGTTGTTGTTTCTGGATTTCCGAACATAATTCCAATCTTCATTCTCAATTGGTTAATAAAGATTACAGTACCACCAGTTTTATTCGCGATAGCGGTAATTTTTCTCAAGGCTTGAGACATAAGTCTAGCTTGTAAACCCATGTGTGAATCGCCCATTTCGCCTTCGATTTCCGCTTTTGGAGTTAATGCTGCAACAGAGTCAACGACTACAATATCAACAGCGCCAGATCTTAGTAGTGTTTCTAAAATTTCTAAAGCTTGTTCACCGTAGTCTGGTTGAGAAACTAACAACTCTTCAGTTTTAATTCCTAATCTTTTTGCATACTCTGCATCAAATGCGTGTTCAGCATCGATAAACGCTGCTACTCCACCAGCTTTCTGAGCTTCTGCAAGAATACTCATAGCTAATGTTGTCTTTCCAGAAGATTCTGGTCCAAAAATTTCAATGATTCTTCCTTTTGGAATTCCACCTACGCCAAGGGCGATGTCTAAAGAAATAGCACCTGTAGCAATAACATCCATCTTTTTGATCTTATCATCAGCTAATGTCATTATCGATCCTTCACCATACTGTTTCGTAATCTGTTGCATTGCTGCCTGCAAAGCTTCTAGCTTAGCTTTGTTTGGACCTGCCGCCGCAGCTGTCTCTTTATCTTCATTTTGTGTTGAGGCTTTTGCCATAATTGAGTAATTTAATATGTACAATTTAGTTTATCCCAGTAACAGCTGTTTTGTAAATGTATTGGAATACAAAGTTTGACAAATCTCCACACGTTTTACTAAACTTAAAAAGATGAAGATAGTTAACTCCCTAAAAATCTGAAATGGAGAGGGTTGGATTGGCACTCACAAGCCCATCAAACTTAGATCCGACCCCTAAATCCAATACCCCTAATTCAAAAAAAGCTTTGTCCTATCACGCAGAAACTGTATGGATGAATATTGGTGAAAGCGAGGAATCCAAAGAGTTAGGTAGCTTACGAAGATGGTTTGAGAAAAACTTTCCTGTAGCAGACAACTCCTATCCTCCAGAATTAATCAAAGAACCAAAAGGGAAAGACATCGACGCAAAGATTCAAGTAATGCTTATCAACAAGGCTAGGATAGTTAAGTACAAAGCACAGCAAGTTATTGATCAAGGGGCCTTGGGAAGATTGTATCCAATAATGGAAGACGTAAGAGAGCTTAGAAGCATAATGGTGCAAATGAGACGTGATCCCTCTGAAAGAGAAATCAGAAACTTTCTTAATACTAGTGCCCAAACAATTCTCGAGTGGGCTAGTGATATTGAACTCGAATTCTCAAGACGATTTATTGTAAATAAAAGAAAAGATGGTGTTGGGATTCGGGGAAACTTAACTGAGATTGCAGAATGGGGTGCAGCGGGAACTTTAGATATTGAAGGCTTAGATCGTTTTCCTGAATTCATAGATTCGGTAGGTAATGGCGAACAGTCAGATTCGATGTACTTGGGTATTCTCATGCACTACTTACCGGTAATAATTTTTCAATACTTAGAAAAAAATCTAGATAGGCCAGTACTTGTCGACAAGCGTGAAAGAAAATTGCTTGATTGGAACGACTTGAAGTTAAATGAAGTGTTTTTAACTGAGTATGAACTGCTCCAAGTCCACACTGCGGATGAAACTGGTTGGCAAGGATATCTTCCCGCTCCACTTGATGCAGTAACCCGAGGTGATGCAATATCCTTCTACAAAGAATTCGAGCTTAGTGATGAAGAAAGAAGTTTACGTGTTGGACTAATCAATATGTGCATGCACTCGCTCTCTGCGACAATTCATGCGGAGATAAACGAGGGGGAACTTGATGATGAAACTAAGTATAAAACGCTTATTGGAATTAGAAATATAATTTCGAGAAATTTTGCTTATATACTTGCTGCCATTGAAAGTATTATATATTTCTTCGAAACGGAAATTGGTTTTGAAAATATTAAAACTTTGGATGCTAAATTCGAAGACAAGTGCAGATTGTATATGAAATTTGTATCTCCTTATAAATATGAAATCATGCAAGAAATGGACGAAATACTTCAAAGATTTCACCTCCGGTTTTCAACAAGGGTAGGGATTTCTATGAGAACAGATATGATTGTTAACAAAGGTGGGAGAAAAATCGTAATAGATTTTAAAAGCACCGTCCACTATGACGGTAGCTTTGCATCAAAAGTAAAGGCAATTGGTTACGTTCTTGCCGAGATTCTTAAGGAAATCTGGGGCGGAACCTACTCAACAGAAGCCGATGCATTTATTATTTCTGGTATAACCTTCGATGCAGTGACGGTTGCCAAGATAATGTCTGCACTTAAAAATATTGACTTCTATTTCTGGGGGTTAAAGGATGGGAAAGTTTTGGTAGATATTTCGGAACAGGATATGCTTAATTTCCTTAAGCTTACGAAGTTGCATACACAGTGTAAGGTTTCTACGAAAACAACAACTACAAAGGAAGAAAGGGAATCGTTAATAGCATTTTGGCTCCCAGATGAGAGCCAAAAAGAAAATTTTGATTCAGCAGAAGAACCGTAATTATTTAATCCAGCTCAAGAATTGTTGTAGACCTTTGTTTACAGAAACCATAGTTCTGTATTGATCTCTCATTCTCTGATCTCCTTTGTATTTAACTCTTGTCATTTCATCTTCAATCTTATCGATTTCTGTATCAAGTTCATCATCTGTAGGAATAATTTTTTCAACATGTGCCAATTGAACAGCAAACACATCTCTGAAAATCATTTTTTCGATATCTCTTTCCCATTCGTCGTGAAGTTCTTTCATTGTTTTACCTTGTGTCTTAAGGTAATCATCAACATTTAAATTGATTTTCTTAAGTCTATCCTCAAAATCTGCTTGTCTATGATCAGCTTCGTGATGAACCATATCGTGTGGAATTTCCAACTCTACAATTTTTTGAACTTCATCTAGTCCTTTCTCCAAAAGCTCAGATTCAAATTGATTAACTTTAACTTTGTCTAAAGACTCTCTTACACTCTTTTTTAATTCAGCTACAGATTTAGCATCTTCGTAACCTAATGCCGACACAAGATCCTCAGTAATTTCAAAGGTTGTTTCAATAGCAACATCCTCCCCTTTTCCTTCACCTTCTTCTTTTCCTTTCTCTTCACCTTTTCCTTCATTCTTAGCCGCAGCTCCCCACTTTTCTTTAGGTAATGTACTTCTAATAATATTTCTAATTACAGAATCAACCTCTTCCTCAGTAGTTTCTCCCTTTTTAGCATCAACTTTAATCTTCTTCACTTTAGCTACATCAATTTCTGGATAAGTATGCACAGTAAACTTATAAGTCATTTCTGCATCACCTTTAACATCTTGAATATCGTAGTTTACTCTTCCTAAAGGAGTGATGTTCTCTTTAACCAAAACCTTAACTGTAACATCAGGTAATAAGTTGTTGATAGTTTCATTAAGAGCATCCAAAGCAACTTTAGGCTCTACTACATCTCTAGGAGCTTTGCCTGGTCTAAATCCTGCAATTTTTACATTTGCAGAAAGTTGTTGATAGGCCTTTTCGTAATATTCCTGTTCAAGGGATTTATCTACAGAAACTTCAAAGGTTTTAACGTTCTTTTTGGTTTCAACTAATTTGTATTTAAATTTTTCGTCCATAAGTCTTAAGTCAATAGTTCAATCCTATCAACATAGTAATAAATATTTTAATATGATGTTTCTGGCTCGTCCTCCAAATCAAATGGATTGTCGATGTCGAAGTTATCGTCTCTAAAGTCGTCTTTGTCTTCAGTGTTAATATCTTCATCGATAATTGAATCATCCTCGTCATCTCCAGAAAGAGTTTCAGTAGGAATAACCTTAAGGTCTATTTTCTCCTCTTCTTCTACATTATCAGATAGAATAACGCCCATTTCGTAGGTATTGCTATGTTCATCTTCTCCTTCTGCGCCTATCTCTGGTTCTACAACATCGTCAATAGGTAGATCGGCTAATTCATCTAGGTCATCACTCTTCTTAGATTTCTTCTTTTTCTTCTCCTCGTCAAGGGCGGTTTTGATCTTTTTAGGCATATTTAAAATCTAATAAATAGTCGCCTGTAAAATATACGAAAATTGCTATTTTGTCAATGGGTAAAGGAATTATGCGAGACCAAAGCGTATCTAGAGGGGATTTTTCTTCATCTCTTCGAGTATTAGATCTCGCACAATGTCAGATTTTGCTCTACCTGAAGTTTTGGATAATTGATTTAGATACTTATTAATATTGAGATTTATGTAAAAGTTGAACTTGATTTTCCCAGTAATTAGCTTGTCTAAAAATTCCTTGATAACGCTCTTCAAGTCTTCCAGGGTTTCATACTTTGCCACTGTAATTAGACCGTCTCTCGAATCCTCAGCAAAAATAGGAACAACAAAGTCTTTAGTTTCTTTATATAGAAAAAGGCAAGGAATTTTTTTATTGAGAGCAAATTCAAGCTGAAATCCAACCCTGATAGATTGTTGAGTAATCTCTGCAATAAGCGCGTCAGAGCCTTGAATTAGCTCTTGTACATAGTTGTAAAGGTTCTCGCCGCTTGACATATACTGATTGACTCCTGATACGAACTCTTTAGAACTCTTATCAAAATGGTAGTAATTGGTATTGATGTGTCCTAAATTTTCGATCGTCTCTAATATGGGTTTGTACTTCGTAGGATCCTTTTCTATAAGGGCTGTAGATGCTGTAAAAAAAATTTTCATTATATTATTGACGAATTACTGATTTAATTATATCATAACCAAGGCCTTACTCACATGTGAGTAAAAAAGAAACACTTATGGGCAACCAGCTGTTAATCGTAAAAAATGCTGAATATACTTTTTCAACCGAGTTCTTACCTTACGCCATAGAAAAAATTAAGATTCCTATTACTACTCCGCTCACCTTTCCATTTTTTAACAATAGCGAGTTATTGCTAATTTTTGATAAAAACAACCAATGGAACCCTATTGGGGGGCATATTGAAGCCGATGAAACATGGCAAGAAGCATTGAAGCGTGAATGTTTAGAGGAAGCAGGTATTACTATAGCTAATCTTACAACCATAGGTTATCTAGAAGTAAAACACTTAGAGAAGCTAACAAATAGCAAATATCCTGCAGTATCAGCTATACCAATAGTCATTTCAACCATATTGCAACAAATTCCAATGATGATAAGCGAAAAGAGCATTAATAATCGGCGGGTTACAGTCGAAGAAGCTAGGAAGCTCCTAGCTACACGCTCAGATAATCTCCAAATGCTTAATATATTTAACCACTCATATGAAAAGTATAAATCTCTTAATAAATGAAAAAGAGGTAAGCGCAATTTTAAAAGAGCTTACTAAAATATTTGGACTTCCAGAAATTGAAAGAAGTTTGGTTGTCTACGCATATAAAAAACACGAAGAGCTTCATTTGAGATTTGCGAACAAAAAGGGTTTTTACAAATTGGTCAATAAAAATTCTTCTGATAGCAATAATAAAGAAATCTTGCTTGCAAACAAAAATGTAAAAGAATTTTTTAAATTTATCAAAAATTTAGGCTTTAATCGAGGAGTTACAAATTCGACTATAATGTTTGCTTTTATTGAAAATGGAACGAAGATTCAATTAATAGAGAAAACTTTTCTAGGTGCATTATTAAAATGTAGTTTTGCAAATTCTGAAGACTATGCAAAGATATCAGCAATTATTAACAAATTTGGTCTAAAAGAGTTAAACCCTGAAGAGGTAGAAAAGTCGAGTAAAGTAAAGCCCAGGAGTGAAGAACTATTTAATGATTTTGGCGGAATTCATAGTGTCATAAGAACATATCTTGAGTATAACGGAATAAACATTAGCAACCAGTCTACTACTCTACAGGAATCTCTAAACAACTTGTCAAATGACTACAGCGAATACGAACAGCTTTACAACTTGGTTGCTAGATCCGAACTGGTCAGCCAAAAACAATCGTTTGATTTAGACAGCCATCTGGATTCTGTGTCCATCATCATACCTAGCTATAACTCAGAGAAAACGATTGTTAAGACATTAAAATCTATAGAAATACAAAAAATAGATAGTACATACTTAGATAATAAAGTTGAAGTAATAGTGCTCGATGATGGATCAGATATTAACTTAAAATCATATTTAGAAAAATATAATTTCAAGATCAAGATTAAAGTAATAAGATTTGAAGAGAATCAAGGAAGATCGGTAGCAAGAAATGTAGGATATCTTGTATCAAGTAATAGTATTTGTATATTCCTAGATTCAGACATTATATTACCTTCAAACTATTTGAGAGAGTGTGTGACTAGAGCAAGTATTATCCCTAACGCAATCTTCTTTGCTTTTAAAAAAAATATTCTTGAAAAGTCAGAAATTCTTACAAAACTGGATAATGGTCAAACTATAGAGTCAGATAAAAAATTGGATGATTTGAGAATCAAACGAGATCTTACTCAAGATGTTTTAGGAATTGAATCGATTGATCGAAATATTACAACAGAGATTCTTTCTGATTCCAACTACTTTAAGAATTTCGGATTCGGAAGAAAAATTGGTATTTTTGATCTACCAGCGACAGTAATAAGTCATAATCTAATTTTTAATAGAACCGCCGTTGAGGGCCTAAATAAACTCTTTCACGAAAAGTTTAAGGGTTGGGGCATGGAAGATGCCTACTTTGGGGCTAGAGTTATTGCAAATGGAAATTTCATTATTCCGATTATTTCAACAAATGTTTACCATATTGATCATCCGCCAAGAAGTGGGTCTGAGGAACAAAAGAAGCTAGAGTTAGAAAGAAACCTCAATATTTATAAAGAGTTATTAAATCAAACAGTATGATTGCAACACTTGAGACACAAGTTGTTGGAAAGGAACAACTAAAAGTACCAAATTTTGGTGTAATGATGGTGAAACCGCATGCGCATAGCTGGGGGTTTCCTACGCTTTTACAACAATGCATTGACGGAGAAATTGTTTTAGAAAGTCCCTTTGTAAATCACATTCTCACTTCTGGTGCTGTAAAGGTTGTAAAAACACTTATAAGGAACTTGTCTCAGGAAACAAAGGGAATGTGTCCTGTGGAAGTTATCTATGCCGAATCCATAGGTACTCCTTACTTTGAAATACTAAAAAACTGCTATAGAGGTGATGTAACCGTTTTTGTAGTTGAAAGTACTCTGGAAGAAAGCGAACTACAAAGATTTTTTAAAGAGTTTAAAGGTTGTGTTGGTTTGGTCGACGATTCTGGTACAGTGGTAAAGCAAGCAAGTGGAGTGCGAGGTAACTTTTTAGAGAAAAGGCCTTTTGTTTCTGATGATGAGCTTAATGCAATGAGTACATCTGAATACGCAGAAGCGATTGAGCCAATCTTAAATAATCTGCTTCACACAACAGATAATTTCTACGAAACTGCTCGTTTGCTGAACTTAATTTTAAGTGACTACGATGCGAGAGAACTACTTTCGAGGAGAATTGATGTTAAAGCGTTTATATCGGAAAATTATCCGACTACATTAAAGAAATATGAAGAAAATGAAATCTAAAAGAAAACTACTGCTCATTGATATTGGCGACACACTAATTTATAGGAAAGATAGTATTCGGGATCTGGACAAGAGATTGATTAAGGAATACCTCACAAAATTAGGTTTAGAATTTGATTCAGAAGAGCTTTTATGTGCATTCATTCAGAAAGAGAAACTGTATCCTGAACTTTACAAACCTTCAAGTACCAATCTAAGCACGGTGAGTCTAGAAGAGAATTATTCACAACAGTTTTTAGACAGGGTGGTCAAAGCTTTGTTTCCAAAACACTCAGTAGATCACAAGCTAATGAAAAGTTTAAAGAAAGACCAGAAAAGGTACTTGATATTTAAAGCAACGGTAGACTTAGCAAAAGATTATGTAAAGAAAGGATATGCAATCGGATTATTTAGTAACGGACGGCCTTCTAGAAGATCGTTCTTGCAGGAACTTAATTTGATGGAGTTATTTGATCAAGATCTTGTTTACATTTCTGATGAAATGGGGAAATCAAAACCTGATATAAAAGCCTATGAGTTCATAATGGAAGATCTTAATAAGAAAGGAATAACAGACATAACATTTGTAGATGACGAGGAAGAAAATCTTCAAACTGCTCTCAAAGTTGGGTGGAGGTGTATTAAAGCTCTTAAAACAACTTCATATAAAATGACATTCGTTCCTTACTTGTTTACAAACCAAAATGAAAACTTTTAACTTTATTCCTACAGCAAGTTTTGTTGTTGGTGGTGGAGAAGTAGTTCCTTTGATGCAGTCAAAATTTCTTTCTAAAAAAGGAATTAAGATAACAGTGGGAGTATTGAAGACAGAGCATTGTTCTAAATACTATTCAAATTTCAAGAAAGAAAATCCTGAAATTGAATTTGTAGAAATTGAAGGAGATGTGAAGTACGATCCCAAAAGATTAGATTTGTCACACGAATACTTCTATTCTTTGTATCTAGGTTTAATTAGAAATACTTCAGCGTACTTACAAAATCAGAACTTTGACAATGCAATCGTTCATTATACTCCAGGGGTATTTGCAATTCCTAAAACCATACCTACTCTATTGATTCTCCACGGGGTTCCTTCAAAGGCAGAGTTGCTTAACTCAGTTGCGCTTCAAACAGCGGATTCTTTGGGAGCTGTTAGCAATTCGGTTCGTGATGGATGGAAAACCTTGCATGAAATCAGTAAACCTATCAACTTACTTCATAATGGGATTGATATTAATTATTTTATTCCAACAAATTATATAAAAGAGAAGTACGATATTTCATATGTTGGAAGATTGATTGAGATTAAAGGAGTGCAGCACTTAATTAGAGCTGTTGGGATCTTGAAAGAGAAAGGGTATAAACTATATTTACGTATAGGCGGTAAAGGACCTTTTCTGGAATCATTGGTAAATTTGCGAGATGAATTGTTGCTTTCTGATCAAATTACTTTTGAAGGTTACGTTCCAGATGAGATGTTACTTAAGTTTTATCAAGAATCAAGAATTTGTGCTTTCCCTTCATACGACAAAGAGGGGGTTTTAACCACGATGCTTGAAGCTGCTGCAACTGGCAAGGCGATTGTTACATGTGATTGTTGTGGAATGACTGATTTTATAGAAAACAACGTAAACGGACTCTTAGCAGAGCCAAAATCTGCTGAGTCTTTAGCTGAGTGCATTAAAGAATTGGTTGATAACGAAAGTAAAAGAAAAGATCTTGGACAAAATGCGAGGCATTCTGTCGAAGCTGGTTGGTCTTGGGAATCTGCCTCAGACCACCTTTTAGATATTTTAAGGGAAACTTTATGATTGTAAGAAGTTACGATTCCTTTATAAAACTAGTGGGAGAACAAGATTTATTAGCTAAAATTCAAGAATCCGAGTTTTCCAAGAACTATATTGTAGATTTTGGAATTGCTGATAGTAGATCTGTAGTTGATCTTACGTTGAAGCTAGAGTTCAAGAAAGAACTACCAGATATAGAACTAAAAGGTTCAGCAGGCAGAATTATTTATAATGCAGATACCTCCGTAGAAGATATCATTACATTGATTGATTACTTCTTTGACATTGTCAGACAAACTAAATCGCAATTCATAATTCATGGGAGTGCAATCTCAAAAAACCAAAAAGGAATCATCCTTTTTGGTACAGTTAGCGGATTAGGAAAAACAACGGTAGCTATAAAGCTTTGTGAACAGCACGGATTTTCATTCATTTCTGACGAGAAGATTTTA
>CAZYSE010000006.1:0-34657 GCA_964650085.1 uncultured Candidatus Saccharibacteria bacterium
GTTGTCGATATATTTAAAGAGTTCTTTTTACCAAGCATTGGTATCTCTGCAATTGAGTCAGAAGCTTCTAAAGTCTTTTCTGAAACGCCTGTTATTTCATTTCCGAAGATAAAAGCAGCCTTATTGTCAAGCTTAAGGTCTTTATAGCTGATTGAGTTTGGTGATTGTTCTACTGAAATCAACAGGAAGCTCTCACTCTTTAGTTCTGATAACAGTTCATTTATATCTTTCCTGTGTTCCCATTGCATAAACTCCTCTGCTCCTAACGCAGTCTTTTTAACCTTAGGATGTTCTCCATCAGGAGTTATTCCGCACATATACACTTTGGTGCATCCTGAGCCGTCGGCTGTACGCAAAACTGACCCTACATTGAAGGTTGAGCGAACATCTTCTAAAATTACTACTACTTCTTTCATGCGAACAATGAGATTGATTTTATCCCTTTATTATACAACGTTTTTGCAATATCTTTAGTCTTCATCATCGCATCAAAGTCTGAGAAGTCTGCAATTTTAAGATTTGGGATTCCTGACTGTTTTGTTCCGTAGATTTCCCCTGGACCTCTGTGTTTTAAATCAAACTCCGAAATTGCCATTCCATCTGTTGTTTCACAGAATACTTGCAATTTTTCCTGTTGAAGATCATTAATTGTTTCAGTGCCCATCAAAAAACACCAGCTCTCTTTATTACTTCTTCCTACTCTACCTCTAATCTGGTGTAACTGCGCCATTCCGAATCTTTCAGGGTTCTCTACGATCATGATCGTAGCTTCTGGCACATCAATTCCAACCTCGATAACGCTTGTAGAAAGCAGCACCTTTGTTTTGCCTGATTTAAAGTCGTCCATAGTCTCCGCTTTCTTCGCTTCCTTTAATTTTCCATACAAAATCCCTAATTGCTCTTCTGGAAAGTGTTTCACTAGTTCTTCTTGCATTGATTGAATGTTTTTTAGTCCGTTCTCTTCACTCTCTATCGCTGGAACTACCCAATATACCCTTTCATCGTGAGAAATCTTCTCTTTAATCCATGATATAAGGTCTTCTCGTTTACTATCGTCAATAAGCCTTGTTTTGATGTCGCTTCGTCCTTTAGGTTTCGTCTTAATATATTCGATCTCAACTTCTCCAAAAATAAACTCAATAACAGATCTTGGTATTGGAGTCGCACTCATGTTTATAAAGTGTGGAAAATGTTTGCTAGCATACAGCTCTGAATATTCCTTAAGCAACTCCTCTCTTTGATTAACCCCAAATTTATGTTGCTCATCGACTACTATTAGCCCAGGCTTATTAATAATGTTGTCCTTTCGAGCTAATATCGCTGTAGTTCCAATTAATATATCTGCGTCCGCTTCTTTTGTTTTAGAGGTCACTAATGCGATCTTGGCGTGCTTATCAAGGTAAGATGAGAATGTTTTAAAGTGCTGTTCGGCAAGTATTGTAGTTGGGGCGAGAACAATAGTCTGGTATCCAGACTTTGCTAGAACTAAGGCTAGCAATACTGCAATTATGGTCTTTCCAGAGCCAACGTCTCCCTGTACCATAGAGTTTAGAAGCTTTTGATTCATTATTTGATTGAAGAGGCTATTAAGTACCTTCTCTTGGTCGCTAGTAAGCTCAAATGGCAAATTTCTGACTGCATCGTTTAGTGCACTCACGGCTTTATCTTTGTCTATTGTTGGTGCTGGAGGTAACTTTCTAGTACTTTGTTTCTCAAGCAAATGAAGCTGAATATTAGTGAATTCATATGTAGAAAGCTGTTTCACGCCCTGCTCTACCTCAGAAATGTCATCTGGAAAGTGAATTTTTCGAATGGAGTCCTTTAACTCGTAACCAAATTCTTCTAGTTCATTAGGGATTTCTAAATCTTCTATGTGTGACACAACATATTGCATACGGTTTCTCAGCCACTTTTTAGAAATGCCCCCTGTAAGGCTGTATTCCGGCGCAAAATCTCTCAGATGAACAATTGCCTTACCTTCTCTTAATTCCTCGTAATTGTCGGGATAGAAGACTGTTTTCTTTCCTTTGGACTTAATTTTGCCAGAAAGTAGGTACTCTACTCCAGGTTTTATACTATCAGGGATAAATTTTTGGTTGAACCAAGCTAGCTGAATTTCTCCTGTACTGTCGTAAGCTATTCCTTCTTGGATTGTGAAGCCTCTTCTTCTAGTAAAAATGTTCTTTAATCCTCTGACCTGTACTTGTATTAAGTACTTCTCTTCTTCATTTGGAAATTCGTATAGCTCGGAAATCTTCTTCTGATTGGTGTTTTCGGTGTATCTGTAAGGGAAATAGGTCAAAAGATCTTTGATAGTTCTGATCTCTAGTTTCTCTAGGCGTTTTGTATAAGCGTCGCTGATAAAGGGGATTACGTCGACTGGTGAATTGAGTTCTATCTTCATTAGGTAATTATACACTAGGGAACGAAGCTCTAAGATTGATCCCGTACTAAATACGGGACGAAGTTCGAAAAGAACACCCCTGTCATTGCGATGACATCCCCTCTTTTGTAACACCCCTGTCATTGCGATGATATCCCCTCTTTTGTAACACCCCTGTCAATGCGATGACATCCCCTCTTTGAATAAGAGGGGAGAAACGGAAAAAATGCTTATTAAGCTACGAATACTGAGAATATTGCAAGCACAGGAGGCAAAATAATCGCACAGAGAATGGCAATGATAACTGTGTTCCAAATAATGGTTCGAAATTTCTTGTTGTTGATGACTTTTTGTACTCTTTGTCTCATAAGTTGATATAGTTTACCAAAAATAGGTGGAAATCTGAAGAATAAATCACTTTTAATTCTATTAAATAGTAACCCCTTCCAAAGCCAATATGGCTCTTTTGACCTCACTTCCTCCCATGGAATATTTTCCGATTGACCCATCTTTTCTTACAACTCTATGGCAAGGAATTATTACTGGGATTGGGTTTCTGCCCACAGCAGTTGCTACAGCTCTAACGGCTTTTGTACCAACTCTATTCGCAAGTTCTTCATAAGAAATTACTTCACCTCTTTTCAGGTTCATAAGTTCTTTCCAGACTCGTTGAAAGCAATTTCATACATGGATTGACTGTCTATTTCCCCACTGTAATATCTGTCTAGATTTCTAGTATGGAATTCTGAATCGACGCTTGGATCAGTTGCTGGATGTAAATTAATCAGCTTTCCGTTATTGAAAGTAAACTCAAAACCTTTTGGAAATATGTCTCTTAAATTCATGGGTTTATTTTATCATGTAGGATCTGTTAAACTCCTCATATATTAAATTCAGAACATGGAAAATTATTAAATTCAGAACATGGAAAATCTAACAGTTAAGATAGATAACCTTCTAGAGCGTTTAAGAGCTTTGGCAAACAAAATACAACATTTATATATTCACCCTAATATAGACGGAATAGAAATGACTCAGTCCTCTACTGCTTTGTCGGTTGCTGCGCAGATCTGTTATGAATATTCAGATATAGAATCGATTAGTGATGATGAACTTTTCGCTATAGCTAGAGAACGTTTCCAAATCGCACATGATAATGAAATTGCTATTCATCAGGAGTTTTCAGGCATGCATGAGCAAAGAAACAATAGAAAAACTGCAAATAGAAAAAGTGAAGCCTTAGTGTTATCACAAGGTGTAAGTCACGATTCATATGCTCAATCTTACTTCGATGAGATGCAATGGAGAGCGACTCAAGATTATTTGCAGACTAAACGAATAGAAGAAATTTAACACTGTTTTTGTTAAACTTTATTAGTTAGTAATTTAAGATGAAATACGAAATAAAAAATGTTCAAGACCTGTTAGAAAAAGCAGCCTCAAAATTTCTAACGGCTGAAGAAAGTAGATACTTTGCTGAAGAACAAATTGAAACTCATCTAAGAAAAGCTCCTCGAACAAACGTTTTAAAAGAAGCAATTGATGATATTGCTACCTGGAAAAATAAATCTCAGAACTCTGTGGAAACAATGTTCGAGCTCCCTTCACTACTAAAACTTAACTTTAATGGCCTTGCACCTTCATTAAAAATTAAATGGATGCACGATCAACTTGAAGAAAAAGCTAAGAAAAACGGAATTGCTATTTTAACTGTAGATAATTCAGCTGGTATGCATACAATGCACTTGTGGACACAAGGTTTGGCAAAACGGGGTCTTTTTGCACTGGGTGCTTTCAACGGTGGCCCGCTAGGAGTAGTACCTTTAGGTGGAACTAGGGGGTTGTTGGGAACAAATCCATTTACATATGCATTCCCCACTCAAGATTCAAACATTGTAATCGATATGGCCACTTCTGAAATTCCATATTTCGAAATTGTTCAAGCTAAAAAGAATAATGTTCCATTGCGTCCAAACTCTGCGGTTGATAGTTCAGGAAAAGTGACTACGGATGCTAGTTCTGCATTAGATGAGGGTGGAGTTTCTAATTTACTTCCGATGGGAGGTAACTATAAGGGTTATGCATTCAATTACTTGATAGAAGTTATGACCGGTGCAATGATTGGAGCTAAACTAAGTTCGCAACAAGATCCAGATTATGTGTATGAAGATCATGGAGGGTTTCTAATAGCAATAAATATCAGCGCCTTTAATTCATTAGATAAATTTAAGACAGATTTGGAAGAAATGAACGCAATGATAAGAAATCAAAAATCAGCAGATGAAAATCCTGTACTTGTGCCAGGGGATAACAATATTCAACGAATGAAAGAGAATTTAGTATCAACAGACTTAGAATTAGCTGAGAGTTTATTTAAAGAACTCGAAGAATTAGCAAACTAAATCCTTAACTTTAATTCTTAAACCATGTTCTACAAACCTATAAAACTAACTCATCCCCAAACCGGAGTTCCGTTATTTGTATACATGCAAGAAGGTGTTGAAGATCTTATTCCAAGAAACGAACCTACTCTACTCGATAAATATTTACAAGAACTATATCAAGCAAATAACGAAGCGATAAGCCGAGGAAACGTTCAAATACTTATCATTTGGGCGCTGGAAGATTCTTTAATGACAGATGCTTGGTTATTCTCATTTGCCCAAGAATGGTTTACAGCAGCAAGTGTAGATGTAGTAAATTTTACTGGAACTGAACTGACAGTTACTTATGGAGTGACAACTGGCGATGGTTTAATAATGTTGGCCAATGAAGAAATTCTCCGACAATCCGTGCAAAATATTGAAGAATATACAGCTGCAGATAGAGACGCCTCAGATACACGAGTTTTTAATGGGTTAGATTATTTTGAATCCTAAGATACAAGATGTCGGCATATATAAAGTGCGACTTTAGAATTTCTGATAGAATGAACCTATGAATAAAAAACTATTAGTATTCTCGATTCTTGTATTTGTCTTACTTGGGGTTGCAATAATTTTTGTACTACTTGCTACTAGGTCAAATCAAAGTTCCATTGTGGACGAGACTCCAATAGCCGAAGAAAATTTGCCGGAGGAAGAAGAAAATGAAATACCTGACGAACCAGAAAACGTACCAACTCTTCCAGAAATTACTCAATCAATCATACTTCCAGCATTCGACATAACTACTGTAGTTGGAGGATTAAATCGTCCATGGGATATTGATTTTTTACCAGATGGAACAATCATATTTACCGAGAGAGCAAACAAGCTTAATGTTTTTAAAGACGGCAGTATTATTCAAACTATTACCTTTGAAGACGCTTACGTAGGTGGCGAAGGAGGCGTTTTAGGAATAGCTATAGATCCAGAATTTAATTCAAATAAGTTTATTTACGTTTGTTTAAATTCCAGTTTAGGAAACAATCCAGAAGTGCGCGTAGCGAGACTAAAAATTAACGCTGCATTAAATCTAGAACAAAGAACAGACATCATCACGGGAATCCCTTCAGCAGATGGAGGTAGACATTCAGGTTGCCAATTAGAATTTGGTAATGATGGATATCTTTGGGTTGGAACAGGGGATGCTGCAATAGGTTCTATTCCACAAGATCCGCAAAGTTTAGGAGGAAAAATTCTTAGAGTAACAAGAGACGGCGGTGCTATTGAAGGCAACCTAGGTGCTCCATTTGATTCTAGAATTTATTCATATGGACATAGAAACACTCAAGGCTTGGCATTTTTCCCAACATCATTAGGCTTTGCTTTTGAGGGTGTAAGTATCGAGCAAGGCCCAGATAAAAACGATGAAATTAACGTACTGTTTCCAGGAAACTTTGGGTGGAATCCAGTTCCAGGTTACAACGAATCTGTCCCTATGACAGACCTATCGCTGTATCCAAACGCTTTCCCGGCTGCATTTGAAAGCGGTAATCGAACTTTCGCGCTTTCCGGAGGAACAGTTTTAGTTGGTTCTATTTGGGGAGATTTACAAGGAACAATAGTTGCAGCGGCACTTAAGGATGAGAAATTAACGTTCGTAAAATTAGATAGAACAGGAAACTTTTTAAGCACAATTAACGCATTCGAGGGACAATTCGGTAGAATAAGAACAGCACAGGTAGGCCCAGATAGTGCCTTATACTTGCTAACAGATAAAGGAGGGAATGATTCTATTATCCGAATGATGCCCAAATAAAATTTAAAAGACCAAAATGAAAGTAAAAATATTATTATTTATCAATGCGGTAGTTTTTACTGTTGCAATACTCACATCACAAGTAACTGCAATCCCCGATTACGAGCTAAGAGTGTTAACTGTGGGAATCAACCCTGTTGAAGACGGGCAAGACTTAGTCAGCACTTTTTTTGGAACCGACGCTACTGCTGTAGAGGGCGAAGCTTTTTCAACAGCCATAAATGCTTTTTACGATTTTTCAGAAGGCAAAATAGACTACCAAATTGTCGATCATCTAATTATCAATGAGTTCCCAGAAGTATCTGATGGGACACCAGCCTTCACATTCGAGACGTATGATAGATGTGTAGGGCCAATGACACCGGACGATTTTGTATTCTGTGATTCACGAAAATATGCATTCGATTACATAAAATTTTTCGACGACTATCAAATATGTCAACTTGCAAACAGTGTTAATGCAGATGAGATTTGGATAATTGGTGCGCCTTATATAGGCATTTACGAAAGCTTAATTATGGGGCCCGAGAATTCATTTTGGATTAACGGTCCTGATTTTGTAAATACAGCTTGCAACAAACTTTATCCAGTTATGGGTCCAACATACGATCGTCCAGACATGCTTTTGCACAACTTTAGTCATAGAATTGAATCTACGCTGGCATATCTTTTTGAAAACATTAACATTACTCAAAGAAACACATACTTCTCGCGATTTGTTGGATTTGATGGACAAACAAGAAGGTGTGGTAACGGTCATTTTCCCGTAAATGCAAGAGGTGAATACGACTACACCAACACTCTGAATGGCAGGTTTTACTGCATAGACTGGAGTAACTTCCCTAATCATACGAATGCGAGTGTGCTATTAGGATGTTCTGCCTGGGGTTGTACAGACGCTGGTTGGCAGGAGTTTTGGTTTAGTTACATTCCCAGAGCCGACGGAACAGCAGATTTATTAAATCGTTCGGGAGTAACTGTAGAAATATCTAGAAATTGGTGGGAATACATTTTAAACCCCGTTATTGCAAAAGAGTTTGTAAGAAATTCATATAATCCAGGTTCAGAGGCACCTGAATGCGGAGTACTCGAGTGGAGTGAATGGTCTGTATGTGATGCAGGAAACCAAACTAGAACAGCTATCAGAACTACTCCACTAATCTGCACAGATGTTGGAGGACTAGAAGAAACCCAATCCTGCGAAATGTGTTATGACTATTCGTACACTGACTGGAGTGAATGTGACGGAGGTTTTCAATCGCGGACTTACGATCAGACTCAGATTACTTGTCCAGGGGAGGTTTTAGAAGAAACTTTTAGAAGCTGTATTGTTGAACCACCAACATGTGATGTAGTCACATGGAGCGATTGGTCAGAATGTGACGGAGGTTTTCAATCGCGAACTGCGGAGACTACGGATCCTGATCTATGTACTCCCGAAGAAGATACCGAAACTAGAGCCTGTACATGCGTTAATTACGAGTACTCTGATTGGGGAACATGTATTTCTGGCACACAAACTAGGACCTATGATTCATTTGCTGGAAGTTGTCCTGCTGACGTTCTAGAAACGTTAACCCAAAGTTGTACGGTAACACCAGTTTCCACACCAGTATCTAATCCAACTACTCAAAATCCTAATCCCGTTACAGCATCAAATGGAGCAGCTGCTGGTGCTAACGCAGGAGTAAATAACCAAACTCCAATTAGCTCACCAGTTATTTCAATTCCAAGGCCCAATAATAATCAGCTACCCGGAAAAGGAGGGGAGACTCCGGCAAGCGGAGAACAAACTCCTGCACAACCTCAAAGCAGCTCATCGAATAATGTAGTAACTATAGTAATAATAACTATGGGTATTAGTATTATTGGAGCTGGAGGATATTTAATATTCTTCAAAAAACCAGGAATATAATAAGAAGTTTGAAGTCAGTAGTCTTAAGTTAGAAAAAAGAAACAAAGATAATAAGAAACGAAGATTCTAAAGTGTCACACTGAGCGTCAGTCGAAGTGCGACACGGAAAACGAAGGTATTATTAAGCTTTCTTTTTAGCTTGCTTCTCTGGAATAACTTTCGCAATTTCAAAAAGAATGTGCGGTAGTTTCGGGAATGTAGATAACTGATCCTCTTCAATAACATAATAGTTTTTTGCGTCTGGATAAGGAGGACCTTTCTCACAAACGTCTTCTAATTCGCTACTCTGCTCCATAATTTTCACATACAAAATGTTGTCACAAATCAAACCTACAACTTTATTATCTGCGTAAAATGCATACTCTCCAAACATAGGTCTTGCTTTGAAGCGATCGCGACTTCCAAGTTTGGAAATGATAAATTCAACGGTTTCTTTTTCTGTAGACATAATTAAGCTTTAACAGATTCGACTACTTTAAAATCATGGGTGAAATCAGTATTGGAAGTTTCGATAACGCCCAAAATTTTCACGCTACTTAGGTTAGCGATAAATTCATAATTAGAATCTAGAGCAGGCTGAAACCCTTCTGGAGCAACTAAATAAATATAACCATGATTTACAGAAATATATTCTCTTCCCTTGTTTGGATGAATTTCAAAACTGAACTGTTGTACGGGAGGAACATTTCTAGAGTATTTGAGGTTCGTGCTTTTGTTTGAAAATATTGACTTTAAAATCGCAATAATGGGAGCATTTGTAGCAAAAATCCTACGTTGATCGGAATTTATGCTCCCATCAGTAATTTGTGAAATTGAACCATGCATTAACATTCCAGTTTCCGTATGAAGGTAGGCTAATAACTTTTCAAGTGATATGCCCTGCTCTTTTAGGCTTTCAATATCCCGTAATGAAATACGAATTAGACCATCTTCTTTTGGTTTTAAGTGTTCTTGGCAGAATTTTTCTAGAATTTCGGAATTAGGAATTTCGGTCATAAAACTATTTTACACTATAAGCTGTACGCTTCAATTTCTTCTTCCGAGGCCAAGACGTCTGTTACGGCAATGCGCGATTTCTCACCCCAAATGTTTAAATATAGTTCTTCTGCAGTTTGGGATCCATTTCTCTGATCATTGTAGTCGCCTGAACAGAAAGCTTGTGCGACCCTCAGTTTTAGATGTTCTCTGCTACCTACAAAAGTATGAGTATGATTAGTTAAAAATTGACCGATTGTAGGGTCTATAATGATTTCTTCTCCGTTAACTTCTGTTATCAAAAAAATATGAGCAATTTTCGCACTAGTATTACAAACACCAAAAGCTATGTGAGTGAGAATTCCCATCATTGCAAGGTTTTTTTGTAGTTCGTCTGAAAAATCAGCACAATTTCCTCTCAAAGAATCAGCAACAATATCGTTTGCAATATGCTCCGAGTGAACCGATAAACGGCCGTTGGAAGGTGATATCCAAGGGTATCCGTGAAGGTGGGGGTAGAATAAATCAGCAAAAGCTAATTCAATGCAATGTTTTAAGTATTCTAGTGTAGTTTCAGGAAGGGATTCGAAGCCATGGGGGTTTAGTTGGTCCGTATTAATCATCACTAAGCTTCTGTTCTGTTTTTTATCCTAATAAAATACTGACCTTTGTGTAGGTACACTCTCTGTGTTGCTTGTGTATGATCAATAAATTCTATTAAATTTCCGCTTGAATCTATAACCGCATAGAGTCCAATCATTCCCTTTAATCTCACGAAGAAGTTGTTTCTTAGTTGAATTGCTAATGTAGTTGCCTCAGCAATCGCTTTGTAGTTATAGGAAAGTTCTGCTGGAGAAAGAGTGCTTTTAAATTGGTCTAGACTCATATAATAACCAATACTGTGTATTGCATTTGTATTACAACGGAGAGTAAGGGATTCCCTTATTTCAATAAAATCTATACTTTTCGTAAACTCAAAGTGATTTATTGAAAAAGGATCTCGATTTTCTACCATTCGCTCGTGCTCATGAAGAAAATCAGAGTCGAACCTTGTTCTCATCCAATATTTATTCATTGTAATACAACCACAATACTGTGTATTGCATTTGTATTACAACGGAGAGTAAGGGATTCGAACCCCTGGTCCCTTGCGAGACTCTCGTTTTCAAGACGAGCACGTTAGACCACTCTGTCAACTCTCCGTTTCGTCTGTAATTATACTATAGACTTTGCAGTTTGAGAACGTAATACTACTCTCCCTAGAACGTAATAATATTAGGAATAACCTCAATAAAAGGTGATTTATATAGCTTTATGCTATAAAATAGTAAAGAATAGCATTTGTGCTAAAAGTGGCATTTGTCTTAATAGATAGGCTTATCGCGAGATAATGGCGGTTTTAGAATGTACACCTTTAAGCACTTAAATATAAGTTAAACGAATTTATGAAAAGAATTTCACTCAGAAAGACTAAAGTATCGAACGATAGGTTAGAAAACATCAAAAAGACTAGTACAAGAAGATTTTCTCTAAGAAGAATCGGGAGATTTAGACTATCAAAACGAGTCAAAAAAGCCCTACTAATCTTCCTAGGAGTATTCTTAGTGGCAGGTGTAATAGGAACAATAGCTTTCCTTTCTTATTTACAGAAACTAGATGAAAAGCTCCCTACTCCAGATTCAGTGTTTGCAGAACTACCAGTTGCTAGTGAAGTCTTTGACCGATTGGCAATGGATGGCGGAACAGGAACGAGATTATGGAGAATGTTTAACGAAGCAAACTCAGATGACTTTGATATTACTGAAGTTCCAGACTTCGTAAAATTAGCCTTCCTAGCTGGAGAAGATGAAGACTTTTATCTTCATAGTGGGTTTGACCTTAAAGGTATTATTTTCTGCGGACTCGAGTACATAAAAAGATCTGGAGTTTCTTGCGGAGGAAGTACTATTACTCAACAGTTGGCAAAGCTTAGAGGTGTAGGTAATCAGGTTAGTTTAGAAAGAAAAATCGAAGAACTTCTACTTTCGATAAAAATTGAACAAAAATATAACAAAGACGAGATTCTAAACATGTATTTAAGAGCAGCATCTTACGGATCATCAATTGTTGGATTAAAGACAGCGTCTCAGTTCTATTTTGGAAAAGAACCTAAAAATCTAACTCTTGCAGAGGCCGTTGCTTTAGCCTCAGTTGTTAACGATCCAAGTTACACTTCTCCAACAGTTCCAATTAGTAACGATGTAGAGGCAGCTCGAGCAAAGTTAAAATTGAGAATGGAATTTGTTTTTGGTCAGTTAGAAGAAAATAAAGACAAATTTAATAATGATCTAGTTGATTACTACGATGATGATACTAAGGTAGAAACACTTACTACAGAAGCTATTGAAGCTGCAAAGATAGAAAATTGGGAAGCTAATTTAAAAGCTCCTAGAGTAGATATTAAAGCAGGTCACTTTGTAAACTGGGTTGTAGAACTACTACAACAGAAAGGGTACAACAACGGTGAACCATTTACACTTCAAGAATTGCAAACCGGAGGATATAAAATCTACACTACACTGGACTACGGTTTACAACAAACTGCAGAATTCTATGTGAGAAAAGGAGGGGCAGATAATCAATGGAGAAACTCTTACAACGCTGCAAGTATGACAACAGTTCCTGCAACAGGGCAAGTTATTACTTGGGTAGGGTCTAAAGATTTCTTTGGAGGAAAAGAACAATGTGGAGCGGATGGTACTTGTAAATACGACGGTGAAGTAGATGTTTTAAGAAGTCTTCAAGAGCCAGGTTCTACAAACAAACCGTTAGGATATTACGAGGCTTATAACGAAGCTAAAGTTTTCCCAGGAAGTGTACTTCCAGATATTAAACTAACATTCAAAGATCCAAACGGATCAACGTACGATCCTAGAAACTGGGATAACGGCTTTAATGGTATTGCATATTCAACAAGACAAGCACTTAGAGACTCAAGAAACATCCCTGCTATTCAAATAGTTTCTATGATTGGTGTGGAGAAGTATTTAAGCGTAGCTAAAGACTTCGGGTATACTTCATACACAGGCTCTTATGGGCAATCAATTATCCTAGGAGGAGGATCTGTTTATCCTTATGAACACGCACAAGGTTTCGGAGTGTTCTCTAACGGAGGGGATTTAGTTTATCTAAACCCAATCTTAAAAATTGTCGACAAAAGAGGAAATACAGTTTACGAAGCAACTCCAGAAAAGAAAGCAGGAGTTGGAAATCCTCAAGCAGTTTACCTATTGAATCAGACAATATTTAACTACGATAATTATTCTTGGGACGGAAGAGAACTTGCAGGTAAAACTGGAACTACAGAAAACAATATTGATGCATGGTACGTTGGTTATACACCAGACATGGTCACAGTATGTTGGAATGGTAACAACAATAATAGTCCAATGGCCGGAGATGCCTATCCTATAAATATCGTTCACCCATGGTGTAAAGACATGATGAGAGACATTGGTAATTCTAGCTACTTTGCTGCAAAGACTCCATTCCCAAGACCGGGTAACATAGTTTTTGGAGGTGGAGACTGTAACTCTAGCGGTGAGTGTCTTGGAATCAGCTCGGACTGGTTAATAGCAGATCGAATTCCTACAAGAGATATTGTGAGAAAAAGTGTAGAAGTTTGTAGCGATCAGAGAGATAAACTAGCGAGAGATATTGATAGACAATTAGGCTTTGCAGTAAATTATGATGTAACAGTTTATAAAACTACAATTCCAGAAGTGCAGAAACAAATAGACGACTACATGACAAGTAGCGGAAACATTAACTTTATTCCGACAGAGTTCTGTAATATCGATCGAAGCAATGGAACAGTTGGTCCATTCTTCAGCCTTACAGCACCTACCAATGGAACAATTGTTTCTGGAGGAAACCTTAATATTCGAGGTGGTGTGTTCGTGAACGGATCTACTATCACAGCATTATCATTCACGATAGATGGCGAAACGATTCCTTGTACAACAACAAGCTATAACAATTTTGATATTACTTGTTCGGGCGTAGACGGATTAGTTCCAGGCAATGGGACATATACACTTAGAGCGTCTGCAACAGATGCTTTAGGACGGACTAATATTTCTGGCCCAATAAGCGTAACTGTAGGTTCTACTACTAACACAAGTATTTCAGTTTCGATTTCTGGTGGACCATCGTGTAATGGTTCTTGCAATAGAACTATTACTGTGGACACGGGATCTCTAAATATTGGAGCTCCAGTAACGCTGTATGTGGTTAAAAATGGGGTTACAACATCATTAGGAGAGATTACTGGCGTGGGAACTATATTTACCTTGCCAGGATGGTCGTCAGGTCCAAATCCAGGCGTAGGTGTAACCAACACATACACTTTCTTTGTTGATGCTATAATCGGTAATTCTGGAACAACACGATCACCGTCATCACCAACACTAACAGTAAACGGGAACTAGGAACTAGAAATTCTCGTTGCTGTGTTAAAATTACGCATGAATAATCAACCTCAACAGCCGTACGAACTTGGAGAAGTTCGCAACGAATCAATTTCCGAAAGTGACAATTTTAGCGTTGAAAGAGTAACTATTCGTGGAAATAACGCAGAAGTCCAATATACGGAAAGTAATGCTGTATTTGTAGTTGAAGAAGGTTTTGGGAGATTTGTTATAGGAGGAGTTCCAAGGTTAGTGCAGAAAGGTGATGTAGTACACATTTCAAAAGGTATTCCTTTCTCAAATCAAGGCGAAATGACTCTGCTTGCATACTACTTCCCTAAGCTTAATAACAAGAATATAGTACTCTACCCCCTAAAGCTCGAAGACGAAACGTAATAAAAAACCCTGAAGTGAGTTATCTACTTCAGGGTAAGGTTCTTTATTTAGAGATTAAGTTACTTTAGTTCAGATACTAATTTTGTGAAATTAGCTGGAGAGTTTACTGCCATTTCTGCTAATGTCTTTCTGTCCATTGCAATGTTATTTTTCTTTAAAGCAGAGATAAACTTGCTGTAAGATAAATTTTTGTCTGATAGACCAGCTGAAATTACTTTAATCCACTCTTGTCTCATTTGTGCTCTCTTGTGTCTTCTGTGTGCATATTCGTATTGACCAGCGTGCTTTACAGCTTCTTTCGCTCTTCTGTATGACTTTGAGTAAGTCATTCTGAAACCTTTAGCTAGCTTTAAGACTTTCTTATGTCTCTGTTTTTTTGTTATTCCTCTTTTAACTCTCATTTTATATATTTAATAACTTTTTTATTCTTTTAACCTGACCTTTTGCATTAATTACATAAGATTCAGCATTAGCTCTTTTTTGGCTTCTAGTTTTCTTACTCTTCAAGTGAGCATTGTTTCTTCCTTGCTGGTGAGTTCTGATAACTTTTCCGCTTCCAGTAAGTTTGAATCGCTTCGCAGTTGCTTTGTGTGTCTTGATTTTATTTCTCATTTTAGTTGGATCTAATTATTATACTTAAATTTCTTCCTTCTCTAGTTATGTCTGTAACTATCTTTGAAAACTGCAAACTTTTCTCTTTAAGTTTAACAATCGTTTCCTGCATTAGGATTGGACTAGTCTTTCCTCTTGCTTTCAAAGTTAATTTAGCTGTTCCTTGCCCTTTTAGGACAAAATCCTTGATCTTCTCAAGTCTTATATCCATGTCTCTATCTTGAATGTTTGGATAAAACCACCATTCTTTTTGTTCAGATTTTCCTTTAGCGTTTTTCTTTAATTTCTTTATTTTTTCGTATTTTGCTTTAGATAGTTGCTCTATCTTTGCAACAGGATTTTTTGGATTATCTGATACTAATATCAGGTCCAGCTCCTTTTCTTTAGCCATTCTCAAAGCCTCTTCTCTAGTAACTTTTCCTAAATTGTTGCCTTCATCGTCAATTAGCATAAACTCCGGAAAGCTTATCCTCTCATTGAAAATAAAGTTCACATTATACTTAGGTGTACTTTTTTTACCTCTTCTTACAATCTTTATATTTTTTCAGTTAACAACGCCTTTGATTTTACCAGGAAAGATGCCTAATCTCAAGCCCCTATTTCATTATCACATTATTCCTTCACTAGGTTGATATTTATGAAAGTGAAGTTTGGATCGTCGAAATTTACCTCAAATCTTACTCCTTGATCGTTATCTGTATCTTTTAATCTATTTGTATCTACTATCAACTTTCTTGTGTACGCTTTGATAAAATCTACATATCGAGTTTGGTAACTTGGCAATGGTTTTCCATCGGGACCTAGCCAGTAAATATTCTCTGGTTTAGGAATTGCGATTCTTTTGCAATTTGTGACTATTGCATACTCAACAAGATTATCTAAAATCAAATCCCAAGCGTGAAAATGTTCAAATATCGTTCCCTGTCCTTCGATACGAGCTTGCAGTTGAGCTATACACAAATCACTCTCCTCTAAGCCTGCGTAGGTCATGAGCTTAAGTTGACCCATTTTTGAATCACTATCTAGCTTTAAAAACTCTGTGGTGATTGGCAGGAAGGCAGCGAGTACAAATGCCGTTGTATGTCCCTTGTCGTTTGAGTATGGGCTTGTTAATGAAAGAACATACGGTGCGTCTGGAAAATACCCTGCAGATTTTCTACCTACCTGAACTTTATGAAATGAAACTTTAAATTCTTTTCCTGCAAGTTCTCTAACGTCCACTCCATTTTTTAGGTAAGGTTTTAATAACCCTACTTTTTCCTCTTCGCTTAAGGTTGAATAAAATCCATCCGAGTGGATAGAATGATCAGCTGGAGGTTCAGCGATTCTAAAAAAGGTATTAAACATTGCCCTTGCTTTGTGAGGGGTATCTGGGCTAAGTTTAAACAAAGGTGCCCCGTCCATGCTAATTACCTATTTCATTATCTAACTTCTCTAGATACGAGATTAGTTCTTCATTCTTAACTAATCCAATTTCTTCTTCGATACTTCTTAGTGAAATCGAATTGTTAGATACTTCTTTAGCTCCTAAAAGCAAGGTGTATCGAATATTGTCTCTGTAGGACTTAGCAATTCGGCCTTTTAAACTTCGTGTATTTTTTAAAACTCTTGTAATAAAGCCTTTTCGAGACAGTTCTTCTGCAAGCTCGAATGAATATGACTCAAATTTCCTATCTATTGGGATTAGGAAAACGTCGTAGTATGTTCGAGGGAATGTTGGATTACTTTCTAGTTGGAATGCTATGTAGTTAATTAAAGGCAAAGTAAACAGCATTATAGATTTGTCTCCGTTCAATTTTATTCTAATTTCTGCGATTTTCCATTCTCTATCTAGCTCGTCTATTACATTGATTCGAACTAGCAATTCTGCAGACTCAGTAATGATTCTGTCGTGCGAGATATATTTGTTTTGAAGTATGCCCGAGATCGCTTGGAACACACTGTTTTCTGGATCGTTAAACTCTACTTCGGCAACTACATTATTATTTTCGAAGTTGATTTGATCTAAGAAATTCTCGATGAATCCAATGTTCAAGAACAAGTCCTGTTCTTTGCAGTAAGTTACGTGGAAGTAAGTGATTTGATCTTCCTTTGAATCCTTAAGCCTTTGAGCTTTTACAATAGTTTTACCTGCAGTCTTAAGGAAAGCTTTCTCTTTTGGTCTTTGAATTTCAAATGATTTACTCTCCAGATTTTTCATTAATTCTTTGCTACTATCGTGTGTGCCGATAATGTCGGTTCTGAGGTTTGAGAAAATTCCTAGTTTCTTACTTAGATCGTCGGATGCTTTCTCGACGTATTTGAGACCGAGTATATTCAACTCGCCTAGTTTGTCCGCCATTCCGTAAGATTTTAGGATATTTATGTAGCTCTTCTTTGCTTTTTGCTCCTCTTTAGATCTATAGTCGGCTACTTCTTCTTCGTTGTAGAAAGTTTTTCCGTAGATTCTAATCATTGGAGGTCTTTTTGGGTCTTCGTTCCAAAATGTTGAGATTACTTTGGTCAAAACAATTGGTCCAACATCTCCTGTGTACGCAACATGAGGTCCTCGGCATACGTCTATAAACTCGTCTCCAGTCTTAAAGAAGCTAATGCTGTCTTCCGGAACGATATTAATAAGCTCAGATTTGTAGATTTGCCCCATCTGTAGCATGTAGTTCAATGCTGTATCCTTTTGCATCTGAACTTGATTAAATGGCAAGTTTTCAAGCACAATCTTCTTTATTTCCTGTTCGATCTCGGAAATATCGACATTTTCTGGAGTAATTTTTTTATCTCCTAAATCAAAGTCGTAATAAAACCCTTCTTTGGTTACAGGTCCAACACCAATCTTTACTTTTGGGTAAACTCTTTGTACAGCCTGCGCTAAAATGTGAGCTGCAGAGTGTTTGGCTTCGTCGGTAATTGGAGTCATTTATTCAAAATTAAAAAAATTAAAGGCTTAATAACTAAAAAGGTAATACATTTAATCGATTTTTTAACCTTTTAGCTTTGATTTTTTATATTATGGGTAACACAGGGCTCGAACCTGTAACCTTTTCTACGTCAAAGAAATGCTCTACCAGTTGAGCTAGCTACCCACAAAAAGGCCTAAAGGTTAAAAAATTCAAAGGCTGAAATTATTTTTTTTGCCTTTTAGCTTTAAGCCTTTTGGTTTTCATTCCGTAAGGAATGGTTTATTCTATTACTTTATCAATTATTCCGTATGTTTTAGCATCTGCTGCTGTCATAAAGAAGTCTCGATCCATGTCTTTTTCAATCTTATCTGGTGTTTGTCCTGTTTGTTGCACTAGCATGTCTTTTAGCATGTCCTTGATTCTCAAAATCTCTTTTGCTGTAATCGCGATGTCGCTTGCTTGTCCCTCTGCTCCACCTAAAGGTTGATGAATATGAATTGTAGAGTTCTTTAATGCGAATCTTTTGCCTTTTGCTCCGTTAGTCAAAATCATTGTTCCCATAGAAGCTGCAGAACCAACTGCGATAGTAGCTACGTCTGGTTTGATGTGGTTCATTGTGTCGATTATCGCTAATCCTGAATAAACTGATCCACCTGGGCTATTTACATACATTACAATGTCTTTTTCTGAATCTTCTTGCGCTAAAAATAGCAACTGAGCGACAACTGAGTTAGCGACTTCATCATTTATACCCGATCCTACGAAAATAATTCGTGACTCAAGTAACATTGAGTAAATATCGTATACTCTTTCTCCTCTTGGTGACTTTTTGATAACTGTTGGTACGTAGTAACTCATCTTATGGTATTAAACATGTTTATTATACACCGTACCGGACACAAATGAAAATTCCCCTTGCGGGGAATTTTCATTGCACTTTTAACTATTTTTACCTTCCTAAAGCCACTTGTATAACTTTAGTAATATAATTCTATAGCTTAGATTAAGTTTTGTCAACACTTTTATGAAGAAAATATTTAAAACTCTATTGTGTTGCCTGGCTTGAGTTCTAGCTCTTCTGCCATGCCTGCATTAAGTTCTAAAATATATTGTGCAGGGAACATTGAGTAATAAAGTTTATCAGTTTGGTTTGGCGTTGTTTGTGCTGAGATAGACACTACTTCTTTTTCAGCATTTAGGAAGATTATGTCGAGCGAAATTAGGGTATTCCTCATCCAAAAAGTCCTCTGGGCTTCATTGTTATAGATAAAAAGCATCCCGGAATATCGACCCAACTCAGTTCTGTTCATTAATCCAGCGGCTTTTTGTGCATCGGTTTTAGCTAACTCCGCTCTGATAGTATTTCCGTTTATCTCGATGTCTGTGTATTCAACTGTAGTTTGCTCGCTCGGATTCGGTACAGTTTGTAGGTTCTGAAAACTTTTAAAAGCCAAGAATCCTGTAATCAATGTAATGACTACAACCATTAAGGCTTTTGAGTTGTTGTTCATATAACTCTTTTAAAGTTTTTTTCTATATCTTCCCTTCTAAGCTTTGTAACGATAGGCCGTCCGTGGGGGCAATTTTGCGTTGTGCTGATGAAATCTATACTTTTTAATAGATTAGTCATCTCGTACTCTGTAAGCGTTTGCCCTGCTCTGATGCTCCCATGGCATGCTGCGGTTGCGATTAAATAGTACTCTTCTTCAGTAAGATCGTAATCATTATTGAATTGGTTCAAAGGAATTAAATCGTCCTCTCTTTCGATAATTCCATCTATGTATCCTTGTGCATCAAAATCTTTTAGCAACTCTGGGATTTCTGTTACACGAACCGTATTGTCCCCAAAGTCTTCAATTACGAGTCCCATTTTGTGAAACAATTCCATGTTTTCTAGCACTTTTCCCTTTTCGAATTTTTTAAGCTCGATTATCTGGGGAACTAATATCGGTTTAGACCGTGACTTATCTACTGTGTATTCCGAAACCATTTTCTCGAATAGTACTTTTTCTGCAGCTGCGTGTTGGTCTACAATGAATATTTGATTGTCTTTCTGAAATACTATGTAAGTTCCGAATACCTGGATAGGCTTAAAATTCTCTGTTGAGTAGCTAGTGTCAGAATTTGTAGAAATGTCTCTAACGGAGTCGCTTAACATTCTGGAAAAGCTGATTGCTTCATCTTTAGAAGTGCTACCCCTGTTAGATAACTGTGGCTTGCTAAAGCTTTGGGTCGGTTGTGAAGTTCTAAAAGGCAAATCTGTATAGCTTTCTGCAACCCTTTCTGGTGAGGCAGAGAAAATGGAATTTCTAGCGTGCTTCTCCAATGTCTTTTTTACTAAACCGTAAACGAGTTTGAAAATATCTTGATCGTTATCGAACTTAACTTCCATTTTTCTAGGATGGATGTTTACATCTACTAGTTCGGGGTCAATTTCAACCATAACTGCATAGTTAGGTTTAAGTTCTCTGTGGATTGAGCCTTCGTACCCTTGAATTACCGCAGCATGAATGATTTTGCTGTTTATGGGCCTTTGGTTTACGTAGATCATTTGTAGTGGATTGCTCTTCTTCGCCATATCTGGTTTTCCTGCAATCAGTGAGATTTTGAGTGCAGTTCCGTCGTAATTCTCTTCTTCGTAGAAAGTTCCTGCTGATTCCTTTCCCCAGATATCATAGATTCTGGAAAGCTTGTCTTGTGTTGATGGTAGGTTGTATTCGGACTTTTTGTCGATATTCAGCTCGAAGCCAATAGTCGGATTTGCGAAGGCGATTCCTTTAAAGGTTTCCTCTATATACTTATTTTCCGTTGAAGCGGATTTTAAAAACTTCAATCTGGCTGGATAGTTCTTGAATAAGTTCTTAACTTTAATTGATGTGCCCCTCTCTTTGACATATTTCTCCTCGTGGTTTGTGTTTCCACTGCGAAAATGAGCTACAGTGCCCTTAGGAGCCTCAATTTGTTGTGTCTCGATGATTGTCTCTTCTGATACTTGAGAAATGCTTGCAAGGGCCTCTCCTCTGAAGCCTAAGGAATGAATTTTTACTAAATCAGATGCACTATCAATTTTAGAAGTAGCGTGCTGGATAAATGCACTTACGGCATCTTCTTGATCCATGCCCGAACCGTTATCTACAACTTCAATAAGCTTAGTTCCGTACTCTTCTATATTTACAATTATTTTTGTCGCCCCTGCGTCGATAGCGTTCTCCATTAGCTCTTTTACCGCCGAAGCTGGTCTTTCAACTACTTCGCCTGCAGCGATTAAATTGATCAATTCCGTACTTAATTTCTTGATTTTTCCCATTAGAATATTCTACCATTTCTCTATTTAAAATGGATTCTATTCTTAATAGAGTGTGGATCGGAGCAATCAATTGCTAAGATCCACTGCTTGTTGTAGGCTATACATAGTTAACAACACTTTATGAATAATGCACCAAGACCTAAGCTGATGAATGCTCATACTTTAATAATTGCTGTAGGTGTTGTGATGGTATGGAGAGGTGTATGGGGTCTTATGGATATCTATTTGTTTCCAAACGATCCTACGTTAAGTTATGCAGTGTCTATAATATTGGGGTTAATTATCCTCTATATCGATGACAGGGCTATTAATGAGTTGAAGCATAAATAATTTGCCGTAAGGCGAGAAGATTCAAGGTTCAAGGTATAATTTCTCGAGCATATGTTTTCAGGTTGTGATATTTAGGGTATAATTCACATCACCAGGGCAGTTAGCTCAGCTGGTAGAGCGCCCCGTTTACACCGGGATGGTCATAGGTTCGAATCCTATACTGCCCATTCTACTTCGCACTACGTGCTTCGTAGAATGAATTCCCAACACAACTCTTTGTGCTTCGTAGAATGAATTCTCCCCTTTTTTAAACCTTTTACCCTTCTACCTTTAAACCTTTCTCAAGTTATTTTAACTTCAAACTTTTTACAATATCTTCTAGTTGATTTAGTTCCTCTTTTTGATCGTTTGTTGTTAGCGTTAGGTAATACATAGTATTATTGCTTTTGCTAGGAACGATAAATTGCTTTTGATATAAAGCTACTCCATCTAGAACACCATTCCACTCTGTTACACAGCTTGTAACTCCGTTGATGTTAAATATTCTTCCTGAAGACTCAGTTAAAGAATCGTAGTATGGCTTAAGTTCTTCGATACTTGCATCCACCAAGTTCTTGCAAACTAAAGCAGTAAATTCTAGATAATCTTCGGAAGCGATTATATTCAAATTAGGTACAAAGTCTCCTGGTTGAATTGTTTCTGGGTCTTTTGAGAAAATGAATGAAATATCTTCGCTACTCTCATCTAAAAAGTAGTTTTCTGGTACTGCCATTCCGATATCTGCTGATAATCTTCCTTCGTAAGTTGATGCTTTACTGTTTCCAATTTCTTCTCCAACATTAGCGTCTTCTTTAATACATGCACCTTCTGTAGGTGAAGCTAGTAATCCACGGAAATTACATTGTCCGTTTAATTCTAATGTACCGAACAATCCAAAGAATACAATTCCAGCAAGTAATAATAGACCAAAACATCCAGCAGCAATTAGAATAACTTTTTTCATTTGTGATTTTTAACTATCCTGATAATACACTATGTGCCCCTTAAAATGAAACCTGTCCATAAAGTTCTTTAAGATTTCGGCTTTTTCAGATATAATCCTAAGGTGATTAAGATCATAACGATTTTAAATCTTTGATCTTGAGTCTTAAATCTTTTCTTGTTGCTAGGGTAGCCACAAAGTGGCCCCTTTGGGGTTCAGCTGCTCAAGAGATTCTTAATGAGCCCTGACTGTAAGGAAGGAGCGAATTTAGAAGATCTTAGTCCCTTTAGGGAGTAGAGTCAAAGAAATGCTAGAATATTAAAACGTTTGTGCTAGGGTAGCTCAGCTGGTAGAGCACTCGCCTGAAGAGCGAGGTGTCGGCAGTTCAAGTCTGCCCCCTGGCACCAAAATGAGCTATCAGACAGTTTCTAAAGTTATAGACAAGAATCCCCCTCCCCATAGAACTTCAGTTTTCTTAGAGTTCCATCCAAACAGAACTTTTGCTATTCTTCTTCCTAATTCTGTTTGCCAATGTTTTCGCACATGGTCAATTGGATAAAACTCAGCATTAACTATTCTGAACCCAGCAATTCTTATTTTCTTCTGAAAGTCGTTATATGAATAATGTTGTACATGTCCGTACTTTTTATTTGTCCAACTAAATTCATCGTAGATCCTAAAGAATCTTAAAAATCTATTCGATATACTATTCTCTAGTGGTACGCGAACAAGAAAGTATGCCGAATGATGTGCCAACTTAGTCAGTAATCCAAGATCATCATCAATATGCTCTATCAGATCCGAGCAATACATGAAGTCGAATTTGAGTTGCTGATCTAAATCAAAAATATCTTTTTGATCGAAAGAAATATCCTTATCTGTATTGTTTTTATTCGCATAAGTTATCATAGGTTCAGATAAATCAACACCATAAATATTCGCGTTTGGAAATAGCTCCTTGACTAACTTCGTCACAGCACCAGCACCACACCCAATATCCAGAATAACTCTTTCATTTGTTTTAGTTTTTACAAACTCAAGTTGAGGTAAGAGTTGCTCGAATTTTTTACCTGCGTCCTCTAGGTGCATGGTTGGATTGAGTTTAATATAATCTTTTTGATAGTCCATATTTAATTAGTTCTAAAAGTAGTGATGTTTTCTATTAGTTTTAATTGTTGGTATTGATGTAAATACCTTGTTATTTTTTTTGCGTATCGATCCATTGAACGATCAGATGACCATTCAATTGAGTCCAAGTAGAGTTTGCTTAAAAGGTCATTATCATCGAGATGTTTTTTTAACTGATATATAATTTCTTGATCAGACATATAGGTTTCTAATCTGATTCTATCAGGAAAGATTTCTTCTTCGTAATCATCAGGTGTGTCACAAGCCAAGAGGGTTCCGCATGCAGGTATTTCCACCAATTTTGCAATTCTCTCCTTCATTACAGTTGTACATGTAACACAAATTTTACAAGAAGCTATATAGTTAGCTAAATTTACTAAGTGCGTTTCTGGATCTGAGGGGTCAGATTTTTTAAAAAATCGATACTCAGTGTTGTATCCTAAGGTCTTCATTTCATCTAGAATTTTTCGTAGTCTTTCTCTGAATGGATATATATCCTTATTTAAATCTCCAACTAATCCTATGTCAATATCTTTATTGTGATGTTGAGCTGAAAATATATTACGATTATGACAATGTAGGTTAATAACGAACTTTGTTTGTGGAAAATATTTAGAAAAATTAATCATTTCGTTTCGTAACCTGCAGAAAACAATTGATGGATTTGTTTCTTTGATTTCATCATATGCGCTCTCCTCTCTCACAGCACGATTAATCATCTCATTATATTCTAAAACGATAGGTATACTTAAATTTTTCAGTCCTATAAAACTCTTAGGTCGATACGCAAATACGAAATCAATTTTCTTAAATTTATTTAATATACGTTTTTCTAGTTCGCTATCATTAATGAAATCATCAAACCCGAAACCCCAGTAATACACATTGCAGGATTCTTCCAAGGCTTTCATATAGTGTAGTCTAGATTGCGAATGTCGTGTACTAAACTTATTTTTATCATATAAGAATAGGACATTAACTTTAGGTAGGGTTTGATACTGATTTTCTAAGTAGAGGTATTCATCGGAAAGTCTGCGTTGCCACTCATTTCCGTAAAGCTTTTTTAATGTAGTATCTGCTTCTTGACCTGCAATCTGCGTGTATTTATTGTCATGCCTTTTTGCTGTTGAAGCACGTTTATGTGTCAGATAAGATAGCTCTGTAGTTATAATTTTCCTTCCCTTCTGTCTAGCTCTGTAACTTAATTCATAATCTGCTCCCCAGGCATATCCTTCGAAGTCCTCCTCATTTAAAAGTCCTACTTCGTCAAAGAAATTGCGAGAGAAGAATAAACACACACCATCTAGAAATGGAACTTCCTTGGTTGTCATTCTTGGCGTGTAATCTCTTGCAGGCACTTGATTAAGTAATACCTGGTAAACATTCGTATCATTATATACAGGTCCAATTAAGGAACCTGGAACCTCATTGTCAGTTTCTAGAAGCCCAGAAACGAATTTAGGTGACAATCTCACATCATCATTTATAACTAGGAAGTGAGTAATTGTTTCATCTTTATATGCCTCCTTTAATCCAAAATTTATTGCTTTGAGCCATCCTAAATTTTCATTAGAGTGAAACACTTTACTGTTATCAAATTTTTCTGAGAATTCATCGCCGTTATTTATTATATAGATATTCACAATCGATCTTTCACGATTTAATTCATTAATAATAATACGTAAATCTATTAGATTGTTAAATGTTGGTATTATCGCTGCTACTCTCATTTCTATTGACTATATAATCATATGCTAGTTGATGGATCTTGCTATTTACTTGTCCCCAGTCATTCCAATAGAAATTAACTGATTTTCCTTTAGTTTGCCCAGAGTATTCTCCTTGTAAGTCTGACATCCTTGTGATTAGTTTCTCAAATTCGTCTAGAGTGACTGACGTATACCCAGAAACATCATCACCAACCTCAAAATCCATGATACCAATCTCATAGAAATAAATATCTGTAATGAGTGTTTGAACTGTACCTGCAATTTCCATATTGCTTTCTATATGCATAACATCTTTTAGATCCGAATTATGAATATCTATGTTTAATTCCTCCTTAATTTCTCGGATAGCTGCTAATCTAGGATTTTCCCCATTGTCTACTCTTCCACCGAAGAATCTATAAATCCCATCAGGATAATAGCCCTTTTTTTCTGCTAGGACTATACGCCCTTTATTATCTAAGATTATAATCAAAGCTTGGTGCAATCTATCCGGACTATAAAAGGGATATTTTACAATGTAGTTGAAGGAGTGATTGTTCATAATTTAATATTTTCTAAATAATCTACAGCAATTTGATGTGATTGTGGATTCCAGTCATTATCAACCCAAAACTTAATATCTTCATTCAAGCGTCGTAGAAACCAAAAGTCTTCATACTCCTTGTTCTCCATTATGTCTGCTATATTACCACGTTCTACATCCATTCTAAGTAAAAAATCTTTAATAACCTTTTCCCATTTTAGAAAGAATTTAGAGTTACTAACTTTCAGTACAAGATCTCTATTAACTTTGTTTGCTTTTAAACTCTTGTGTTTAAAATGATGTATGTACACATCTGTTGCTACAGCAAATTTATATCCATTAGATACGAGCCTCCAAGATACGTCTGTATCTTCAGATCCATATGTAGTAAAAATTGGATCAGCGATGCCTCCGATTTCTTGGATAATGGAATTCCTCCCGATTACACAACAAGTAACTACATGGAATGGCAAATCATTATATACAATTAATCCTGTATCATTTACTTCAATAATTTTATTGACAAATTCATCATAGCTAATACCCATACAAAAGGCATTCAGTTCTTCCGCTGGTGTTAAATTTTCTGTTTCTAGGCTCTGTACAACTTCTTTTGCAGATTTATTAGTAAATGGGTGTTTTACAAAAGTTGCAGGTCGCAAAGTTCCCAGTAGTCCTATCTTATCATCAGTTTGAATATTAGCGAATAACTTTTGTAACCAGTTCTCCGACAATGCAATGTCATTATTAATTAAGCAAAAATAATCACTATCTCGAGCATCTATTCCTTGGGAAAATGCTTTGCCTGGCCCTAGATTTTTTTTGTTTAAGATTAACTTTACATCTTTTAAATAACCATCGGCCTTAATAGATTTTAGATAGTTTATAACCTCAGATCCCGAACCATTATCAACAACAGTTAAGTAATAAGGTACCGTTGTATATTTACGTAAACTATCAATTGTAAACTGAGTAAACTCCAAAGCATTCCAGCTTGTAAGAATTATATTTGGGATGGGGTAATTATTCATACATTTATATTAACGTTACATTAAATCTCTGTAAATAGCTGGCTCTTATCACTGCTAACTCATTAACCAATAGATCATAGATCGTTTTAATTGAATTAATATCTAAATAATATATAGGCAGTTCTTTTGAAAAAAATGCTCCATAATCAAAATCACCTAAAACCTTTTCTAACATCTCCTGCTCTAATTTGTATACTTCACCTGAAGGGATCAAATACCAAAGTGGCGATCTATGGTTAACTAGATGAGGGAAGGACATAGTTCTAATTATAAAGACTGTGTGAGTTACCAATACTATAAGTGAATTTTCTAGTTCCACTTCTCTCTCAACAAGTCCAATCATAAACTTATAAATTCTAAAACTCATTTCTATTTGGCACTCACCAAACTCTTCAAACTTACCAATAAGTTCAGGGTACTTAGGAACTCCATTGCTATCAGTAATTGGGTCACCGTATCTATAGTAAGGATTGCTGTTGTCAAACGTCTCTACCATATATATTCGTTTAGCGATTTTTTCCGTTATCCTTCTTTCTTCAGGTAATGTGATTTCACCGCTAAGTCTCCCGTGTCCCATAGAACTTAATGCATTATCTGAGTGTGTCATAACTTGAATACTAAGTTCTTGCAACCCAGCAGAAACAATTTCTGAAGTTTCTAAAGATCTCAATAACGGACTTGTGTAAAGCTGAACATTTGCGTAAGACTGCTCTTCCAAAATTCTAGAAATATCCATGATAATCGAGCTTGCTTTATGCTTTTCACTATCAAGAATGTGTGAATCCCTTGTGTCAGAGATATACGGCTCATCTTCTAGATGCCTCACTAAAACTAAGTTATTATACTGATCTGGAATTTTCATATTTTTATTTCTTTCGGATATTCAAGATTGATTACAGGATTGCTGTTATCATTTTTTCGATTTATAGATTGGTATAATCCTGACATCAAAAGTGTTCCTCTTTGATGCGAAAGGAAGTTTGATGGAGAGGAATTATTTCCAGACATAATGCTATCTATAAAATCTTTAATTCCTTCTCGTCGCGAATCTTCCTGATGTCCTCTTGAATACCCAAGATCCCCTGTAGGTAAGAGATTCTGTATTTTGTATACTTGATGTGCTTTCCAATCCGGGAACAATGTGTTGTTTCTAAAAACATGGATATCTAAGTGATGTTCCCCTCCAACATCATAAGGATCCTGTACATCTTTTAATATCTCTTGCGATTGATAAGAGATAAAGCTAATAGACTGAAATGGACCTTGTGCAATATAATGTGACTCTTGCCTTACTCGACCATTTCCTTTATATAAATCTTTTTTTTCAGCACTAGGCCAACCGCGTTGAGAAAATCCATTATGAATCAAGCTTGAAGTTGCAACAGATAATATATTCGTACCCTGCTTAAAAGCAATAGTATTGTATAAATCAATTTCACCATAGTTTTGGAATAGGTTATTATATGAGTTCCAATCATAATTATTATAAGACGCATAATTAGGGAAGATTCTATTATAGTCTGTCAAATTCAATTGGTTTAAAACATCCGTTGGCATAATAGGGAGACTGTATATCTCTACATTATCTATCTGCTTCTCGTCAGTTTCAGATTCTCCAATCAACCAGGAAGCTATATCAATTGAGTGATAGCCTGAGTGTGACAATTTACCATATCCCTGTGAATATGAATGGTAAGGAATGTCTACTATTTCCGTTGGTGTTCGCCATTGGCCATCACTATGAATTGACTGTATTGAAGATATCATGCACCCAGTCCTAGCTTGCACTTCTGATACAAGTTGCTTCATTAATGTAAATGCTGGGTGGTAGCGTCTTTGTGCTAACAGGTTAAATACTATTTTTTTCTCCTGTATCTTTTGTAAATACAGGTCTTTTAACAATAAGTAGTCCGAATAAAGCTTTTTCGCTTTTCTAATATCGTTTGTAACATTCTCCTCAGTTGTAATTGGTTTATCCATCAATATGTGTAGTCCTTTATTTAGAGCCCATTTTGCGTATTTAAAATGTGAAAGTGGTTCTGTAGCGATAATTACAGCGTTTATTCCATGTATGCTTATAATATTATCAAGTTGCTCCAACTCCTGTATGCTTAAGTCATCAGAAATCATTGTGTTGTTTGTATAGTAGACTGGAAAATCTACATGACCTTTCATTTTCAGGTAATTATCGATTGTATCTTTTTGAGTTACAAGATCTAATGCGCATACGAGGTTTGATAGATTCTTTTGGATGTCTGAAAAAAAAGGGTAATATATTCTCCTAGCGTGATATCCAAGTCCAATTAATAATATTTTTGGTTCATTCATAAACTTAGTGTTTTTTTTAAATGTTTATTCCAGCTGAAGTGGGGGTTGCCATTTTTCAAAGGATGAAGCGGATCATACTGCACTTGCCCTGGGAAATAGGTATATACTAAACCAGTTTTCCATACAACATAATTAAAACTTAGTTGGTCTCTTCTGGATCCAGAAGAAATTTCCGCCCACCATTTTTCGTTAAATGCATTTATAGTTGGATCGTTTTTTCTAAGCAATATAGTACACTCAGCTAACCCAAACTTTTTTGGAAAGCCTTCCTTTCTGTATCTATCCATTTGACTGTCAATCACACTGTGGCTATCTAAATCCATGCTTTTACAAATGTCTGCTTCATTATATATACAATCGTATCCGCCACAATGTTTAAAGACTGCTAAATTGTTTTCAGACAGATAGTTAGCAATGAGTGTTTCTACAGGTGTTTTTAGTTCTACTGATGCATCGATCCATAAGGTATAGTCATAATCAGGAAAGAATATGTGAGGAAGGATTTTGAATATTTTTGCATCTCTAACGGGATCATTGAATAAATTTAAAGCAGGAAGCACCTGCCAATTGTTAGATTTCAACCCTAAATCATCAGTAAAGACAAAGAAGTCGGCACCATCAAAAATTTGCGACTCTTTTAAACTATCTCGCCCATTAGTTATGGCGGTATAAACTGCTATTTTCAAATCTTTCATAAAATATCCGGGAGCTAGAATGATTATATACTAATATCAGGAATTATACCATCAAGAGATGGATATGCAAGATTAACCAAAAATTTAAATAATCTATTATCTTCATAAAAGCTGAGGGAGGAATTTTTAATAAATCATAGTTGGGGGTTCCGGGTAAATAGACCCTTCTCACCAAATACGATTTATCCCTCAATTTTGCAATCCTTCTTTTTCCTCATCCTTTAATAGATTGTACATATCAATGGAGAGCGGATTTCCTTCACTATCATATTTAATGTAGGACAGGAATTTTAGTTGATTCGCAGAGAATTGCTTCTGAAAGGTGTTCGGGAACAACTTTCTCAAGCTTAAAACTGCTTTCTCTTCGTTTGTTAATGGTCTATCATCAGTCCTCAACCTCACATTTATCTGACCTTCAGCAGGATTATTAAAGAAATACGGAGGGTGATCTGTTGGCAATTTGTAGGATCTGTTTAGCAGCATGTCCCTATTTGTAGGATATTCAGTAAGATCAATTATTGCAGATGCTTGAGAGGGCTTGGTGTCAATAATTTTCGCTTGAATTTGATCGTTATAGTAACGGTTACTATCTGAACCTAGTAATATATGTATAGGCTTATCAGGGTTGGTGTTAGCGATGTTACTCAAAATATCTACCTCTGCAGTACGACCTGATTGATCGCCACTAAAACGCAAAACGTCTCTAATTTGAACTAAGTAGCTATTTCTACTTAAATCGTACTGTTCCGAACTATCAGAAGTTACAAACTTCTTTATAGCATCGAAATCAACCAGACGAGCGTTATTTGGAAAGAATAAATTTACTAAGTAAGGTTGTCCGTCTGATCTTGGGCTTAATCCTAGGAATTCAGCTTCAGCATCAGAAAGAGGTAAGTTGGATACAACATAAAATTCTTGGCTGTAGTCTACTACATTTCTTGTTTTTTCTCTTTTAGCTGAGGTATATTCCTGAGATTCTATAGTAACGCCAGATTTTGAAATTCTAACGCCATCTCTTAAATCCGGGAGGCTTTCAAGTGACCTAGATTGTATAGTTCTATCTACAGTTTTAACAAAATTTAATATTCCCATATTTAGATTATAGCGTAACTTATTATTGATTCGTGAGATTCTTTCATATAAGCAATAAATCCAGTAAAATCCACTTATGGAAAATAACGTTTTAGAATTATTGAGATATTTTACTTAAAGCTAATAAAAATTAATATGGCAGAACCTAAAACCAAAAAAAATGATTTAAGTGTTGAGGATTTTCTAAATTCAGTTAGCGATGAAACTCGAAGAGCTGATGGCTTAGAACTTCTTAAACTATATAAAAAGGTTACTAAAGAAGAACCTAAAATGTGGGGAACTGCAATCGTTGGATTTGGTGAATATAACTCAGGCACAGGTACTTGGCCACTAGCAGGATTTTCTCCAAGGAAACAGAATTTAACGCTTTACGTGATGCACGAAACTCTAGACCTATCCGATCTTTTAGCCAAATTAGGTAAGAACTCGACGAGTAAGGCTTGTCTTTATATAAACAAACTAAGCGACGTTAATCTAGATGTTCTTGAACAGATTGTTGAAAGATCTTTTAATGCGATGAAGAAGCTTTATAATGCGGAATAGACTTTGTTACTATGAAAAGAAAAACCAGCACATCAGATTACAAATATAGAGCACTTATTGGAGAGGCAAAACCGATGCTTCAACTTGCGAGCAGATTTAGCGAAACAACGCAATTGGTAGATTTAGCGAATAATTTGTACATGATCCCTTTGACGGAAATTGCTTTCAAACTTTTAAATAAAGTATATGAAGACGATGATGCATATGTAGTTATGGAAGGTACCGATGACTTAACGGTTAATCTTTTCTCAACACTATCCCGATTTTCTGAGATAGGTATTATTATTTATCTGGAAGATACTCTAACTGACCAAATTAGAAGTGAGAGTGTTTTTGTATGGAATCATTCAACGCTTAATCCTGATAAATATATGGATGCAAATGCTATTAATGAAGTACTGAGATTGATCGGAGTAAAAGCTACTGAAGGTAAAACGGAGTATCAAACGTTAGAAATCCCTGCGTATATAAACAAAACTCGACATCTAAATTATGGTTATAATCCCTTTTTGGACCAGAACTCCTAGTATATCCTCTTAGTATTCACTTTCTCAAATGTTATCAAATCTGAATGTCCTGTTCTGGAAAATAGTTCCACGGGATCTATAACTATTTAACTACCTTCTACTTAAACCTTAGCTCAGCGTCGCTTTCTAAAAAGCTTGATGGCAAGGGGTCGCAGTTGTTAAATAATTGTAGTGAGCACCTTAACGCCCTATCTAAACCATATGTTAAAATCCGTTCTATGGAAGGAAACAGCTTAAAACAAATTCCGGCACTTGATATACGACAAGGGGATTCGCCAGAAGTTATGCGGAGTAGATATTTAGCTCTCTTTAGATTCATGCGTTATGAGTGCAAAGACGAAATTCCACAAGATCGGATTTCTTCAACAGATGCTTTGGGCCAATTATACAAATGTAGGGGGAACTTTGTGATGGGTTTGAGAACACTTTTGTACACTGTGAACGTAGATTTATTATTTCCAGAGGATGCACCTATTCACCTGATAATACGAAGTTATTGGGATTACATAGCAAAGCTTGATTTCTCTAAGCCGCTACATGAAGCGGATGTTAGAAAAGTAAATGAAACATTAGATAGCATAATTGCGTATCTAGAGAACTTATAATTTGATATCAATTATTGGCTCTTTGCGAGTGAACTTAAATGTAGAAAAAGCTACTACTAGAATCATATACACACCGAACAAATACTCTCCAACTAATATCCATTGCGGTACAAAGAAAATTACAAACACGTTACTCAAAAAGTAAAGAGCTGTGAGCAGTTGGAATATTCTAGATATTTTCCCTTTGAATTTTAGTGACGATACTAGAACAATTAAAATTGGAGTACCAATGAATAATAATATTGCTGAGGTGTGATGTAGAAAAGTGTATACGGAGTTCTGATATAGTGGGAACATTGCGATGAATACTAACGCTACTCCCGGAAACACTCCTAATACTTTCTGTTTAACCTCGAAATATTCCAACAACTTATAAATGAATATTCCTAAGAGAACTCCGCATAGTACCAATGTAAAGTTGAACAATACCCCAGTCTCTACTAAAGAACCGTAGTCACTTAAAGCGTACCCGTCCAATACTTGAGTTGGACTTAAAGAATCTATTGGATATGTAACTTGAAGCAATAATATTGTAGGAATACACAGCACTAAGGCTATAACCCCCGAAAAATTAACTAACCAAGTTTTGATCTTATTCAAGAATTTCATTTTCTTCATAAATAATTTTAGCACTCTAGTGATAAAATAAAATCATGGCAATAATATTTGGATTAATAATGATTTTGGTAGTAGTTGTAGGGTTATTGGCTATTGGCTTTTTAGCTGGGAGAACTGAAAACTACCGTCAAAATTATAAAACTTTTGGAGCAATTTATCTATTTTCGCTCGTCGGATTTTTCTTCTTCCTCGCTTTTGTTTTTGAGCTTTTGGGGTTTAAAATATTCACGTAATATGACTTTTGAAGAACGAGTCAAAAAAGTTGATGAGTTGCTCAGACGGGACTATCCGATTGTTCAAACTCCTCTACTCCACAATAATGTTTACGAACTAATAATTTCTGTAATGATGTCCGCACAAACTCTAGATGCAACAGTAAACAAGAAAACTCCAGCTTTGTTCAAAAAATATCCAACTGTTCACGATTTAGCAAAAGCAAATATTGAAGATGTAACAAGGCTTATTGCAGGAGTTAACTATTTTCATACTAAAGCTAAGAACATGATTGCTTTAGCAAACAAAGTGGTGAATGAATTTAACGGAGAAATTCCAAGTACAATGGAGGACTTAACAAGCTTGCCTGGGATAGGAAGAAAAACTGCTAATGTTGTTATAGGCGAATGGTTTTCACGAACCCCAGAGTTCAGGCACCGTGCAATTGAACGGCAGCATGAAGGAGTTACTGATGGACGTGTAGATGGACACGTTAAACCTGGAGACTTAGAAATGAAGTCTTTTATCGATGGATTTGAGCCTTCAGGTTTTGTTGTTGATACTCACGTTATGAGAGTTTCTCAACGACTGGGACTGACTAATAGCACTACTCCAGAAAAAGTTGAAAAGGATCTGATGCGGATATTTCCTAAAAGCGAATGGACCGATGTTGCGTTACGAATGATTTTTCATGGAAGATATAGATGCACGGCACGAAATCCGAAGTGTTATTTGGATCCTGAGTGGGGGAAGATTTGTGGTTGTGCGGGGGAAATCAAATCAAAAAAAGGTTAAAGGACTAAAAGACTGGAAGATGGGAAGGTTAAAAAACTCTCGTCGCTTTTCTATACGAGATCCCGCAATGACTGCGGGATCCATCAATGTAATGTTCGGACCAGGCTATAAGCCTGCTCCGGCCATGAGTGGTTGAGAGAGATTAAAGACTCAACTCATCTTCATTGCTGGTGAAATCTTCAGACTTTCTGGCACTACGAGTAAAAAAACCTTCTAAATATTCAATTTCAGCCTCGCTTAGTTTAATATTGTTCGTATTACAGTAAGCTTGAATATTCGACATAGTTAGTATCCCATTATATTCTCTAGACACTAGATTTAGCACACTTTGGATACGACTTCCTCCATGTGACTCATCAAAAACAAATACATCGTGTTTATTAACTTTATTCATAGCGTTATTTATATGAAGTATGTTTGGATTATATAAACAACTGTACCAAGTTGTAAACTACCAAAAAA
>CAZYSE010000007.1:0-31801 GCA_964650085.1 uncultured Candidatus Saccharibacteria bacterium
TACATACGCTGTTAATTTCTAGATTGAATATTCCGTTGTAATGTCCTATTTCTGTATCTATATGATCTTCTGTGAAAAGAAGGTTTCCTCCACTTGATGCATCGTAGATGTTTACTCTAAAATCACATGTGTCGTTACTGTTTCCTGCTACTACGCAGGCTGGTGTTCCTGTGTCTATATTTGTTCCGTCTGTTAGGTTTACTATCTTACTTTGGAAGTTTAATGTGTTTGTTGCTGCTGATACGCTTGTAGGCATGAAAAAGAGCACGAACAATGTGCTGAATAGGATGCTCTTTAGGCATGATTTGAGATTCATTTACCTTCTTCGTTTTATTATTACTTGAAGGTAAAAATAGGATATAAGTGCTGAATACATTTAAACAAAAACGTAGAATGAAGTCAACGAAAACTGGAGATTTAATCCCCAAAAAGGTATTCGTTGTTGGTACTTTCGCGCTCTTCCCTAGCCTGTAGATCGTAGCCATGAAATAAGATTTTTTTGGATTATTTTTATAACTTTTATTGATGTTTGTTGCGGCACTAGTTTTCAGAAGCGATCATCTTTGTCATGGTGAGGCACTCGAACCATACAAAGATAAGTAAACTTGTATTCCATAACAAAGACAAATCCTCAAGCAAAACCTAAAATCCTAGAATGAAGTATTACTATGTTTACATACTTACTTGTGCAGATAACTCGTTTTATATTGGAATGACCAACAATCTTGAGAGGAGGCTTAAAGATCATTCGGAAGGGGTTGATTCTAAATCATATACTTTCAATAGACGACCTGTAATCATGTCAGCATCTTTTGAATTCAATAACGTATTCTATGCAATTTCATTTGAGAAACAAATTAAAAGGTGGTCTAGAGCTAAAAAGGAGGCATTAATTAAAGGTGATTATGAGTTACTTAGAGAGTTATCTAAAAGATATGGTGATATGCGTAAATCGGATGATGGTTCGAGTGCCTCACCATGACATCCTCGTTTTCTGGGAGAATGATAGCTCACGGTACCTCACCATGACAAAGATGGACGCGTTTAGAAAGGGCCTCCCTATGACAAAAGATAGGTTCTTTTTTACAAAACGAGAGCCTCGCCATGAAATCCTAGTTGTAGAATACTAAGTTTAGAGGGTCTCACCATGACATCCTCGTTTTGTCGCTAATTTCGATCTTCGAACTTCTGATTTCTAACTTTTTAGTGAGGTGCTTATTTAGCCACGATCCAGTTGAAGATAATTTGATCGTTTACTAAAGGAGCTGGATTCATTTCTGTAACTACTATTTCGAATCCTGTTGCTGTTATATTTTGAATTTTGAATTTACCATCAAATCCTACTGGAGATGCTGTTACAATCGCATTAGTAATATTCTGTCCAAATGGAACTGCTGTTACTGTTACATTATCTACATAAGTTACTGTTGTTGTTCCTCTTATTACTCCTCCGTTTTCTAATGCAGTTACTCTAACAGACAGAGCGTCTATTTGTCCTTGATAAGTGAATCCTGCAATTAAACCTTCTACTGTTATTAATCTAGAGTCTATTGCTGCAACTGTGCCTTCTAGTGCATTGTATAGATTCATTTGATTCACATCTGCTGTTGCTAAGTTTAGTAAATCTGTAGCGTGTGAGTTTACTGCGTTTCCTAAATCAGTTAATGATGTGTTCTGTGCGTCTACTGTTAGTCCTAATGTATCTACGTCGTCTTCTAATACTACTACTCTATCTTCTAATCCGTTTAGAAGAGTGTACATGTTCATATCTTCCGCAGATAAGCTTAAAAAGTTCCCAACTACTATAGAATTCAATTCTTGGATTGCTTTAGTGTTTACAGCAGTAAGCTTTGGATAATCAAGTCCTTGCAAAGTTACTCCATCTTCTTCATATGCACCCAGTTCTGGAAGTATTAATGCTAATTCTTCTGCAATAAAACCAATTTGCTTAGAGGTGTCTGAATCAAACTCTGGCTTGTAGTGATAGAATACTGGTCTTAGCGCTAGAATCTCGTTCAATCCATAATCTAGGTCCGAAATGTTCTCTTTAAATCTTAGTGAAGATGGGTTACATGCAGTTGTACTTCTTAGCAAGACACTCGTTCCATTGGTCATACAAACATATCTGTTTCCTGTTCCAGTTGCTGCTCCCACAGCAAAGATATCACCTGTTACTGATAGGTCGGCAGCTATAGTAGTAGTTCCGTTAATCTCTACAGTTCCGTTAAACCTTGAAAGGCCACTGTTTACTAATAAAGAAAATTGCGTTGCTCCTTCAATGAGTAATCCGGTATTAGTAGTTGCACCTGCAACTGTGTTAATTCGTATACCTACAGCATTCGCTACAGTAGCGCCACCGCTAATGTTAAGGGGATATACCGAAACACCGGTCCAATCGGTAATTGTACTTCCACCACTTATATTGGTAGTTGCCCCATAGTTAGCTAAGGTAGTTACAGTAGCACCCGAGCTCACAGTAATACCGGAGGTATTGGATTCAAGTATAGACGCTGTTCCTGCTCCAGTTGTACCTACATGACTCGTGATTGCTGCTATTGATCCCATTGGGTTTGCTCCTGTACCTGCTATCACTTGAAATTGCCCTGCCTTGTTTCCTACCGCAATACCTCCAGCAGAGTTATTTACAAGAGTATTTACAATTAAGCCAAACTGATTTATTGCAGCTGTATCTGTAATTGTATTTTGAATTAGTACCTTATAGGCACTATTTGGGAGTGCGCCTATTCCAACAAACCCATCTGCATCAATTGCAAATGGTGAAGAATCCGCAGCTTGATCGTCTATTCTTAAGCTTAATCCTGTACCTCGATTATCTATAAATAATCCACGAGCTGCAGATGCTGCACCAGAAATAGAAAGTGTTAATAAATCTCCAGTGTTAGCAGCGTTGTTTCCAGTCAAGCTAATTCTCTGCATTGCTCCAGTAAACGCAGTTGCGGTAGAAGTCATATCTAATCCTCTACCAGTAGTTAATGAGTTTAAAGTTACGGTATTTGCAGTGGTAGTAGTACCAGCAAAAGTATGAGTAATTCTTCCAGAATCTACTGCTAATGATACACCTGTACCGGTGTTAACAATTCTTAATCCGGTAGCTGCGTTAGAAGCACCGTTTATATTTAATTCTAATAAGTCTCCAGTGTTAGCAGCGTTGTTTCCAGTCAAGCTAATTCTCTGCAAGTCTCCTGTGAATGCTGTTGCTGTAGATGTAATGTCTATTGCTCTACCACTTGTTAATGAGTTCATTACCATTGTATTTCCTATTGTTGTAGTTGATGCCAATGTCTGAGCTAATTCACCAGTAGTATTTACTTGTAATTGGCTAGATGCACCAATACTTAAGAATGCACTAGGTGATGCTGTACCGATTCCGATTCGATCTGTTGATGCATCGATAACGAATAAGTTTGCGTTAGTGTCGCCTTCTATTCTTAAATCGTCATCTTCTCCTGCTTCGTTGAATACTAATGACCCAACTCCTGCTGTATCGAATGATATGTCGTAGTCATCTGTACTGTTTCCAATATTCAGTGTGGCTGGCCCTAAGTACAAATCTCTAAATCTGTTTGTACTTGATCCTAGATCATATGTATCGTCTACTAATGGTGTTAAATGACCTGATGTGTCTAGTGTTAATCTTGTTGTTCCACTAGTTTCGAATGTTAATGAGTTAGCGTCGTTTGTTCCTAATACTGCAGTTGCTCCAAATGAGTTTCCGTTTTGTCTAAAGAAGTCGCCTCCAGTTCCAGAACAACTAAAGTTTCCCGAACCGTCGATTGTACAACCTGTTGATCCAGATCCTCCTCCTAAGTTAATAGTTGTTGCTGCTCCTCCGATATTTACTGTTGTTGCTACTGTATTAAATACATTTGCTGTTGCCGATGTTGTTAATAAGTCACCACCGTTTACTGCAACATCTCCTGCACAAGTGAAATCTCCTGTTGTTCCATCAAGAGTACAACCTGTTGATGCTGATCCACCCATTAATGCCATTGTTCCAGATGCCCCAGCGACTCCAATATTTACTGTAGTAGCTGCTCCTCCAAAGTTTAATGTTGTTGCATTTGTATTCAATAGATTGAATGTTGCTGCTGTCGTAGTTAAGTCTCCCCCGTTTACTTCTAAGTCTCCATCTAATCTAGAATCGCCAGAGTCAACCCAGATTGAATATGTTCCTGCTCCTTCTACATATATTGCATAGTCATTAGTTGCATCAATCATATTTTCGACATAAATTCCGTATTGGTTTGTTATAGATTTTGCTACTCCACTACTTTGTCCTACTACTCTTAAGCCAATAGTATTTGTAACGCCTCCTACTGCACTCTGCCAAAGCGCCTCGGTTTCAATAGCAACTAAACTTGCGACCGTCTTTGCAGTTCCTGGAGTACTATCAGAAGCTTGAACCTGTAAACCAACTACTTCATCGTATGAGCTTGCTGCTGCTCCATTGTATGAATTGGATACAAACAATGCCGAGGTAGACGTGAACGCAGAATTTACAGTGGTCGATGAAATCATGGAATTAGTTGCCTGTCGTCCAAAAATTGGTCCCGCTAGATTAAATGCTGAAGTACCAGTTGAAACAATGCCACGATCTTGGTGTACAACGTTAAATTTATAGTCTAGTGGTGTTGATGTCCCTACTCCTATTCTGCCTAGACTTGCGTCTACAAAGAATAAGTTAGCATCTGTATCACCTTCTATTCTTAAGTCATCATCTTCTCCTGCTTCATTAAATACTAATGTTCCCACTCCCGCTGCATCGTACGATATATCATAATCATCTCCTGAAGTTCCAATATTTAATGTGGCAGGTCCTAGATACAAGTCTCTAAATCTGTTTGTAGTTGATCCTAGATCATATGTATCGTCTACTAATGGTGTTAAATGACCTGATGTGTCTAGTGTTAATCTTGATGTTCCATTTGTTTCAAATTCTAAGTTGAAGTTATCGTTAGTTCCCAATATTGCAGTGGCTGCGAAAGAGTTCCCTCCTTGTTCAAAACATGTAGGACAAGCTGTTCCTGCTAATAAGTCAACATTTGTTGTTCCGTCATAGAAGAACAGTTCTGTTCCATTCCACCAAAGGTCTCCGCTTACTGGAGCTGCTACATCTACTGCTCCGGAATCATTGATTCGTAAGGAAGAAGTAGCGGCATCTGCTTCTCTAATATTTAGGTATGTTGTGAAATCTACGGCCGCCCCCCCGAATGCGCTAGAGCTGTTTATAGATAAAGTGGAACAATTAAGCTGTCCTGCAGGACCGAAAACTCTACAGGTTGATCCTGCAATAGAACCAAAGTGTACTGTTCCACCTCCATCAATAGTTAGGAATTCATTTGTTCCATTGTTATCTGATACTTGGAATAACTCATCAGCTGCTCCTAAGTTAGCTGTAGTTCTAAAGTCAAACGCTGCATTTGTTGTTTGTCCTGTATTCATTCCACTCTGGAAATTAATTGCTCCAAAGTTTCCTGCTGTATTTGTTCCGTTGTTTGTTGTTACAAATCTTGCTGCTCCTCCGTTAAATCCACTTTCTAGTAATGTGTAGTTTGCTCCTGTTCCTCCTGTTCCTGTTGTTGATGTTATCTTTAATGATCCTGGTCCTAAGTATAGGTCTCTAAATCTGTTTGAAAGAGATCCTAAGTCATAAGTATTGTCTACAAATGGTGTTAAATGACCTGAAGTATCTAATGTTAATCTTGTCGTTCCATTAGTCTCGAATGCTAGTGCGAAGTTATCGTTCGTTCCCAATGTAGCTCCTGCTCCAAAAGAATCTCCTCCATCATGGAAACATGTTATGCATGGAGAACCAGCTAATAAGTCATAAGTTGTTGTTCCATCGTCGAAGTATAAGTTTGTTCCGTTAAACCATAAGTCACCTGCATTCGGTGCTGTTACATCTACTGCTGCACTTGGTGTTAGATTTAATTGTGCTACTGTTGTTGTATTTGCTCCTATGTCTAACCATGATGATGCTGATGCTGTTGTTCCTAATCCTGTTGTTCCTATTACATATAGATCATTGTTCAATGTTAAATCTCCTGCTGTTGATAGAGTTGCTTGTGTTGTTCCATTTGTTTCAAATGATAATGAGAAGTTGTCATTTGTTCCTAATACCGCTGCTCCTCCAAATGAGTTTCCATTTTGTATGAATGCCTGTGTTACATCTACTCCATTGTATGTTCCTGTACATACAAGGTTTCCTGTCGTAGCATCTAGAGTACATCCTGTTGATGCTGATCCTCCGCCTAAGTTAATAGTGTTTGATGCTCCACCAACATTTACTGTTGTAGCGTTTGTATTAAATACGTTTCCTGTTCCAGATGTTGTTGTTAGATCGCCGCCATTTACAGCAACGTCTCCTCCAAATACTCCGTTATTTGTACATGTAAAGTTACCTGCTGTTCCATCTACTGTACATCCAGTTGAAGCTGAGCCACCCATTAAATCCATAGTTCCAGATGCTCCTGCAATACCTAGAGATACTGTAGTTGCTGCTCCAAATGCATTTACAGTTGTTGCATTAGTATTTAATAAGTTAAATGTTGCTGCTGTTGTTGTTAGGTCTCCACCATTTACTGCTAAGTCATTGTTTAATGTTAAGTCACCTGCTGTTGATAGAGTTGCTTGTGTTGTTCCATTTGTTTCGAATGACAGTGAGAAGTTGTCATTTGTTCCTAATACTGCACCTGCTCCAAATGAGTTACCATTTTGAATGAATGCTTGTGCTAGATCTACTCCATTTATTAATCCAGAACAATCTAAATCTCCAGTTGTAGCATCTAATGTACAACCAGTTGATCCAGAACCTCCTCCTAAGTTAATTGTATTTGAAGCTCCTCCAATGTTTACTGTAGTTGCATTTGCTTGGAATAGATTAGCTGTTGCTGAAGTTGTTGTAATGTCTCCTCCGTTTACTGCAAGATCTCCTCCGAATGTTGCGTTGTTTGTACAGCTAAAGTTTCCTGCTGTTCCATCTACTGTACATCCTGTCGAAGCGTTTCCTCCCATTAAGTCTAGTGTTCCAGATGCTCCAGAGATTCCTAGAGTTAATGTTGTTGCTGCACCACCAATATTTAATGTTGTAGCTCCCGCGTTAAATAATGTAGCTGTTCCAGATGTCGTTGTTAAATCACCTCCGTTCACTGCTAAGTCATTGTTCAATGTTAAATCTCCTGCTGTTGATAAAGTTGCATGAGTTGTACCGTTAGTTTCGAAAGCTAAAGAGAAGTTGTCGTTTGTTCCTAATATTGCATTAGCACCAAATGTATTTCCACCTTGTTCAAAGAAGTTTCCTCCTCCTGCAAGTAAATCTACATTTGTAGTTCCATCGTAGAAGAACAATTCTACGCCATTCCACCATAAGTCTCCATTTACTGGTGCTGCTACATCTGTACCTAATGAGTTTGTAATTCTCATTGATGAGTATCCCGCAGTTGCTGCTCCAAATCTTGCTAGAGTTGAAGTTGAGAATGTATCTCCTATTCCATTAAATCCCAATGAGTTTAAGTTTCCGAGTAATGTAATATCTTGGTTATTTGCAATTGAGATTGCAGTAGTTCCATTTGTTTCTATGTCCAATCCAAAGTTATCATTTGTTCCAACTACTCCTGTAGCTCCAAATGTATTTCCACCTTGTTCAAAACATGTAGCACATCCTCCTGCTAACAAGTCTACATTAGTAGTTCCATCATAGAAGAATAATTCTACGCCATTCCACCATAAGTCTCCATTTACTGGTGCTGCTACATCTGTTCCTAATGAAGTTGTGATTCTCATTGAAGAGTATGCTGCAGTTGCTGCTCCAAATCTTGCTAGAGTTGAAGTTGAGAATGTATCTCCAATTCCATTAAATCCTAAAGAATTTAAGTTTCCGAATAATGTAATGTCTTGGTTATTTGCAATTGAGATTGCAGTAGTGTTGTTAGTTTCGATATCTAACCCAAAGTTGTCGTTTGTTCCAACCACTCCTGTAGCTCCAAATGTATTTCCGCCATCAACAAAACAGGTAGCACACGCTCCTCCAGCTAATAGGTCAATATTTGTAGAGCCATCGTAGAAGAACAATTCTGTTCCGTTCCACCATAAGTCACCACTGTTTGGTGCAGCTACATCTACTCCTGTTGAAGTTGCAATATTAATAGAAGCTTCATTTACTGAGGCCTCTGCAAATGTTGCAAATGCAGATGAAGTTGGTGCTGTTCCAAATCCAGAGAATGCTTGTGCATAAAAGTTACTGCCAACAGTTAATGATTGCAGTATATCTACATCTTGGTTTGTATCGATAATGATTGCAGTTGTTCCGTCTGTTTCAATTTCTAAATTAAATGTATCGTTTGTTCCTAATACTGCTGTACCTCCAAATGAGTTTCCACCGTCTTCAAAGAATGCTCCCGATACACTTCCGATAATTGTACCTGTACACGAGAAATCTCCAGTCACACCGTTAAGTGTACAACCAGTATCCGAATCTCCTCCCATTAAGTTAAGAGTTCCGTTTGCTCCAGTTCTACCGAAGTTAAGGGTAGTTACATTGTTTGCGAACATATCCAGTGTACCAGCATTTGTTGTTGAAATTACTCCTCCGTTTAACGCTACATCTCCAGATGCTGAGATGGAAAGTGAATTTGTAAAGTCATTTAAGATTACTGTTGAATATGGGTCAGATCCTCTGTATCCAAAAGTGTTTCCTGTTACTGTTCCTGTATTAAACAAAGCATAATCGTATCCAATTAAGTCGCCTAAAATAGTTCCATCATTAGTTACTTGAGTTCGTAGTCCAAACATTGTCTGGTTAACTGTAGCACCTACAGAGTTTGTAATTAGGTTCTGTATTCCTGAAAGGTCTTCGTCTACTATTCCATCATTACCTACATTACTTGTGAACCCGATCATTCCTCTATCAACAAATCCTGTTGCACTGTTTAAAAGAAAGAGCTCTGTTCCTAAGTAATATTCTCCGACAGTATTTGTGTTAGATGAAAAGAGTGAATGGTTAGCCATTCTTCCCGTAATTATTCCAGCATTTGTGTGTGAATAGTATCCATTCTGAAATGTTGCTGTTGTTCCTCCTGCTAGGTTTTCAGCAAATGAGTTTATCGATTGTAAAGTTCCTACTGTTCCTGATGTGTTCCTTGATGTTGAAGCAAGTCCTGTAAAAGTACCTGATGCCGTACCTGCTGTTATATGACTAAATCCGCTTACTGAAGCAATGAATGCTCCTGTCGATCCACTTGAGGAATACAGAATTTCTCCTCTTAAAGCTCTTAAAGATCCAGGTGCATTTGCAGCTCCTGTATTAATTACTGATCTTACTCCGTAAGTTCTTCCTCCCGTTGTATCGTTTGTTGTAATTACTGTTAATGGATCGTAGTTACCTGCGTTGTATGTTGATTGCAGAGCTGATTCTATTCTTAATGCAGTGTCTGCTGTTGGCGCTACGAATACTCCCACTCTTCCATCGTTTGCTACTGTGAATACAGAGTTTCCAGTATTTTGTAATCTGAGAAGATCAGGAGTACCTGCTCCATTTTCGTTGAATACTAGAAGAGGGTTTGCTGTATTTGCTGTTGTTTCTAAATTGATTAATGTATTAGTACTTGTTGTTGTCTGTACTGCGTTTGGTTTAAAGAATACGAAGTCACCAGAAGTGAAGCCATCTACATAACTTGCGTGTACCGCATACCTTGCAGAAGCTACATCTCTAATCTCTACTCTACTGAATGTCTCTGAAAATGTTGATGTTCCTGTAGGGTCAAATTCTATCTCTATCCATAGATCTGTTGCCGAGAAGTCTACTCCTCCATTTGAAATACATCCATTTCCTACGTCAGTCCAGTTTCCGTCTGTTCCTGTATCACTTACTACGTTACATACGCTGTTAATTTCTAGATTGAATATTCCGTTGTAATGTCCTATTTCTGTGTCTGTGTGATCTTCTGAGAAAAGAAGATTACCTGCTGATGGATCATCATAGATATTTACTCTGAAGTCGCAAGTGTCGTTCCCATTTCCTGCTACTACGCAAGCTGGTGTTCCTGTATCGATGTTTGTTCCATCTACTAGATTTACTATTTTACTTTGAAAGTTTAGGGTATTTGATGATGCTGAAACTGTTGTGGGTACGAAGAAAAATGCAATAACTGCCAATATGAAAAGGGCTTTCACTCTTAAGGTTTTCGATACTAATAGTTTATTGTGCATTGTTTTTATTGGTACTTGTATAGTTAAACAAAAAAGGAAACTGAAGTCAATACGACAACCCTTTACCACAAGGGCTATTAAACTTAATAAGAAAATAAACTACAGTGAAAATTACGACACTCTATCTACGCTCTGGGCAATGAATACATTGTCTTTCGGTCACCAGCAATTGGCATATCGGACATGCTTTGTCCGATAAAATATTTTGGATTTTCGAAATTATTTTTAAGAAAATATACTTATTTTCCCAATGCGATCCAGTTGAAAGTTATTGGTACCAACGTTACGTTGTCCAATTGAATTTTGAATCCAGCAGGAGTCACTTCGAACAGTCTGTAGGGCAAATTGAAGTCTAATGGAGATACGGTAACTATTGGAGTGCCCATGTATGCTGTTGGGAATGTGAACTCCACTTCATTGGTATTCTCTAGAATAGTTGTTGTACCCGCTGTGTTACCTCCAACTACAAGCCTCTCGTTTATCTTAGCGATATTTACTTCGAAGTTATTTGGGTCAATCGAACCACTTGCTCCTTCTAAAGCTGCAATTCTGGAATCAATTCCAGCAACTGAGTTCTCTAAAGCCAATACTCTATCCGACAAGATGTTGTAAAGATTCATTTGGTTTTGATCAGCATCAGCTAGTGTAAGTAAATTAGCAGCGTGAGAGTTTAATGCATCTCCTACCTGACTCAAAGTTACTGTCTGGCTATCAACTGTTATTCCAATATCTTCAACTCTTTCTTCTAGAGAAATTAATCTAGCATCCATTTCCTGAACGCCTTTCACAATAATTGGTAACAATCTATTGCTGTTAATAGCACTTATTAGCCCTTCTGAATCTCGTACAATCAATCTCTCATCAATTTCCGCAACTTCTTCAGCTATAAATCCTAACGAGTCGATATTTCTATCATTATATGTGTAAGTCACTGGTCTTAGAGCCCTTAGAGCATCTAACCCTAGTTCTGTATTTAAGTTTTGAATGTTATGTTTAAATCTTGCAGATGAAGGATCGCAATCTGTACTACTTGCTCCATAGAAAAGTTGGAATGTAGTTGTATCTACGCAAACACCTACAGTACCTGATGCCGGAGCTTGCAAGTTAGTAAAGAACACATCATCTTCTGCTGTTAAATCATACTGAAATGTACCGTTACCAGCTGAATCAAAGAACATTGCAGTTGAATTGTTTACAATAAACTCTAGACCAAAATTATCGGTTGTACCTAAGAAAGCGTTAGCACCAAATGAATTTCCCCCTTCAACAAAAGCATTACCCGATAAAAGATTATGTGTAGTTCCTCCGTCATAGAAGTATAGTTCTGTTCCGTTATACCAAAGATCCCCATTATTTGGTGCGCCTGGGTCTCCTCCTGAACCAAAGTTTATTGAAGAAGTGCCGCCATTAGGTGCTTCAATCGATAGCCATGCGCTTGAAGTTGGACTGATACCTCCGAAACCAGCATATCCATAGACTAGAAAATCAGCATTCGTATAGACTCTAAGGTCTGTCTGAATCCCCATAGCAATCAAGCTGTCTACCATGAACTGCAGCTCATTTGTGTCTATAGTTCCAATTACTGCTGTAGTTCCGAATGAATTTCCTCCATCCACAAAACAATTAGCACAAGCTCCTCCAAGCAAGTCTAAATTTGAAGTTCCATCAAAGAAATACAACTCGTTACCATTCCACCATAAGTCTCCATCGTTAGGTGCACCTGGGTCTGAACCAAAGGAATTTTGAATGTTTATTGAAGCTGTAGCGTTATCTGCAGAAGCAAATGTTCCATAAGCACTACCTGTCGCTCCTGTTCCAAAACCAGAGTATTGGTTAACTGTGAGTGAAGTACCTACATTAAGTTGCTGAGATGTAAAAATGTCTTGGTTAGTTTGAATAGTTAGCGCAAGTGTTCCGTCTGTAATTATTTGTAGCTCCTCTGTATCGTTTGTTCCTAATACTGCAGTTGCTCCAAAAGAGTTTCCACCATCTTCAAAGAAAGCTCCTGAAACACTTCCTGCAATTGTTCCAGTACATGTTAGATCACCTGTCACTCCGTTAATTGTACAGCCAGTATCCGTGTCTCCACCCATTAAGTTTAGAGTTCCATTAGCACCGGTTCTACCAAAGTTAATTGTAGTTACATTGTTAGGGAACATATCTATTGTTCCAGCGTTAGTTGTTAGTATCTGATTTCCGTTTAACGCAATATCTCCGGATGTAGAGATTGATAATGAATTTGTAAAGTCGTTAAGAATAACAGTTGAGTACGAGTCCACCCCTCTATATCCATATGTATTTCCTGTAACTGATCCTGCTCCAAATATTGCGTAGTCGTAACCAATCATGTCTCCTAATATTGTTCCGTCATTAATAATTTGAGTTCTAATTCCAAATACTGATTGGTTTGCTACTCCTGTTGCTTCGTTGTTTACTTCGTTTCTAATTCCGAATAGATCCGTAGCAACTGTTCCAGAATTTCCTGTAGCTAATGCAAGATTCTGCATGCCATTGGATATCGATCCTGCTACTGTATTAATGAGAAAGCTCTCCATTCCCACAAAGTGGTCTCCAACTGTACTTGAGTTTTGTGTAAATAGTGAGTGGTTTGCCATTCGACCTGTTACTGTACCTGCATTGCTGTGATTAAAGTAACCATTTTGGTGAGTTGCTACAGTACCTCCAACTAAGTTCTCTGCAAATGAGTTAATTGATTGTAAAGTTGCTACTGTTCCTGATGTATTTCTTGATGTTGATGAAAGACCAACAGCAGTGCCTGTTAATGTTCCGCCTGTTACATTTATAAACCCACTAATTGGGGTCATGAATCCTGCTGCAGTTCCACTCGTTGAATACAGAATCTCTCCTCTAATTGCTCTTAGTGAACCAGGCGCGTTTGTTGCTCCTGTGTTAATTACTGATCTTACTCCGTATGTTCTTCCTCCTGTTGTATCGTTTGTTGTAATAACAGTTAGGGGATCGTAGTTACCTGCTGTATAAGTTGATTGCAATGCTGATTCTATTCTTAATGCTGTGTCTGCTGTTGGTGCTACAAATACTCCCACTCTTCCATCGTTTGCTACTGTGAAGACAGAGTTTCCTGTATTTTGTAATCTGAGAAGATCAGGAGTACCTGCTCCATTCTCGTTGAATACTAGAAGTGGGTTAGCTGTATTTGCTGTTGTTTCTAAGTTGATTAATGTATTTGTTGAAGTTGTTGTTTGTACAATGTTTGGTTTAAACCAGACAAAGTCTCCTTCTGTGAATCCGCTGATGTTTGAAGCAGAAACTGCGTATCTTGCAGATGCTACGTCTCTAATTTCTACTCTACTGAATGTCTCTGAAAATGTTGATGTTCCTGTAGGGTCAAATTCTATCTCTATCCATAGATCTGTTGCCGAGAAGTCTACTCCTCCGTTACTTATACAAGGGTCTGCTACGTCTGTCCAATTACCATCTGTTCCAGTATCACTTACTACGTTACATACGCTGTTGATTTCTAGATTGAAGATACCGTTGTAATGTCCTATCTCTGTATTAATGTGATCTTCTGAGAATAGTAGATTACCTGCTGTTGGATCATCATAGATATTTACTCTGAAGTCGCAAGTGTCGTTCCCATTTCCTGCTACTACGCAAGCTGGTGTTCCTGTATCGATGTTTGTTCCATCTACAAGGTTTACTATTTTACTTTGAAAGTTTAGGGTATTTGATGAGGCGGAAACTGAACTTAAAATTGGGAATATGAAGAAAAAAGCAGTTGGTAAAACTATGAACAAGAAGATCCTGTTGTGTAATAATAGCTTATTTTTCATTAGTGCAAGTGCTTTTTAGGCTAGGTATCAAGTACAAGTTATACCTGTTGATTATATTTAAGCAGAAAGGCAGCGAGAAGTCAACAAAAACCCTGAATGAGACTGCTCCCATTCAGGGTTTTAGAGATTTAAGTTACTACTTACAGTGTAATGCTTGTAGTTACGTTACCTTTTGTAACAATCTGATTTGTAGATGGTCTAAATACAAAGATCTTACTCTCTGCAGCATAGATTACTAACAAGTCATTTGCTTGCACGTTAGCATAGAATGTAGGATTCTGCGCTTGTAATTGAGCAACGTCAGTTACAACAAGAACTTGTGGTGTTGATGTTGAGTCCTGTGGGATAATTCCATCAGTCTTTGCAGCGTCACTAATTGTAGTTAGCTGAGCCTGATTTCTTGAGTTAAGTTCCTGTGATGGAGTGTTTCCCTCATAAACTTTCTGATTTGTAGCTTCTCGGTAGATGATCATTCTGTTTGATAATACTACTGCGAAGTCTCCGTTCTGAACATCCTTGTAGATTTCCTTTTGGATTTCATTCTCTGACTTTAATGATTCGACATCCTCAATTTGAACAACTGCTGCTCCTAGCATTTCGTTGTTATTTAGAGTTGTAACCTGACTAGTCTTTCTTAAGATTCTCTGTGTTACAGATTCGTTTGCATTAAAGAATAATGCGTAAGCTGTCATTAAAAAGATTCCTACAATTAGCACGAAAGAAACAAGAGGCATCAATTGTTCGAAGCCCATAGATCTATTCATTTTGTTAGCTTTTAAGCTAGGTGCCTGTTGCTGTTGCATTGGCATCATTCCATTTGGATTCTGCTGATAATTCATAAATGTGTAAATAAAATCTATTAAAACTTGTTTAAAGTATAGTTGATATTTAGGACAATATCAAGTCCGAATTAATCAATTTCCAGAAGCTCTTCCCAATCGGTCGTATATCGCTTAGAAATCAAATGTTGTCCCATTCTCCAGGCATCGCCACGCCCCGAGGAAGCAAATCTGATAAAGTCTCTCCCCTTTGTTTTGTTAATCTTATCTATAGCTGCAGCCAATACATTTTCTTGGTCCTTTTTAGTTTCGTCTGTCTGAAATAAACTAATTACTCTTTCGGACTCCGGCACTATTCCAGACAAAATTATTCCTAATCTTTTATAAATGTATTCAGGTTTATAAATTTTTCTCAATCCTTCCAAAGCGAGTTTAATAATATGGGGCGTATAGCTCATAGGAACTTCAGATGTTTCCGTCCACGTTCCCGTGTATTGCATCTCATCTTCTCTATGGAAGTTTGTTGTTATAAATACCGAAACAAAAGTACAAGCACAATTATCTTTTCTTAACTTTTCTGCAGCCCGAGACGCAAAACTAGAAACAGCCTCTTCTAAATGATTTAAATCTGAGGTTGATTTGGCAAAGGTTCTAGAAGTGAGTATTGTATTCTTAATCGTTGCCTCTTCCATTTCCACGCACGGGATTTCGTTTAGCTCTAGCAAAGTTCTCTCCCCTGCCACAGTTAAATAGTTTTTAATTTGGGTTCTATCTGCGTTTTTAAATTCTAATACATTATATATTCCTAATTCGTTTAACTTTTTTGAATTACGTCTTCCAATTCCCCAAACTTTTTCTACATTTAATTTTTTCATAATTGAATCTGAATCATTGCATGATTCAAAATTGAAAACCCCTTGATACTTTCCCGGGTCATCTTTAGCAATTTTATTTGCGAGTTTTGCTAGTGTTTTCGTCTTAGCTATACCGATAGATACTGGGATTCCAACCTCTTTTAAAACTCGTCTAACCACTTTTCTACAATACTCTTCTATATCAAAAGCGGCATTATCAAAGATCATAAAAGCTTCATCGACAGAATAAATTTCCATGTTAGGCGACTGCTCTCTTAATAAACTCATTACCCTATTGGAGATATCTCCGTACAAAGTAAAATTTGTCGAGAAAATATTTATATCAAATTTTTCAAAAATGTCTTTGAATTTAAACGCTGGAGCTCCCATCGGAATTCCTAACACTTTAGCTTCGTTCGAACGTGCAATTACGCAACCATCATTATTTGAAAGGACAACCACTGGCTTTCCATTTAACTCAGGACGGAAAAGTCGCTCACAAGAAGCGTAGAAATTGTTGCAGTCTACTAAGGCGTAGATTCTTTTAGATTTAGATTTTACGGGAGTCATATTAATGTAGATTCGGACATAAACAGATATTCAGGGGATTTCATAGCTGGTTTCCCTTCTATCTTCACTTCCTCTAACTCTAGATTCCCATCTTTTAGTTGAAGATAAAGAGTTTTTCCTTTTCTGAATACTGTGAATGGGTCAAAGTTGGACTCGAGATCCGAGATTTTTGCTGAATGAATTTGAATAATCTTGCCCTCCTTGTTTTTAAACCATGCCAGTGGCCATGGATAAAAAGCCCTTACCATTCTTTCTGCTTGTTCTATTGTTGTGCCTCCAGTAATTTCTGCCTTTTCTTTTGAAAGATCCTCTTTGTAGCAATATGTAGCCTTTGAATGATCCTGAGGAACTGGAGTTATCCTACCTTCAATATAGTCTAGCAATGCATCCTTGAGAATCTTAGCACCAAGGAAACTCAACTCATTCATCAGCGTTTCACTATTTTTCGAACTTCTAATTTCTATCTTCGAGCTTTTTATGATATTCCCTTCATCCATTTTCTCCGACATTACCTGCAATGTTACCCCAGTTTCGGACAAACCCGAAAGTATTGCCATTTGAACAGGCACCGCTCCTCTAAGTTCGGGTAAAATTGAACCATGTAGATTTAAGCATTTATATTCTGGGTACTCTAAAACTGAATTAGGAATAATTTGACCATACGCAGCTACAATTATTAGCTCAGGTTTTGTTTTATTTAGGATGCCATCTCCTTCTGATCTAATTTTTTCTGGTTTAAACACCTCAATGTGACTTAAATGTGACTGAACGTATTCACCCAACTCCGTAGCTTTTAACTCCTTATTTCTTCCAAATGGCTTATCTGGTTGGGTAACAATGCCTACTAGGTCTACAAATTCTAGCTCATTAAGAGCTTTCAAAATCTCTATAGCAAAACTTCCCGATCCGAAGAATAATGTTCGTACTTTCATAGTGTAGATTATACTCTGATTTCGCAGAAATTCAGAATAAATGCATCTCTAGAAAACCTGGTTTATTTAGTGATAGTGACCTTGCAGTCGCTTGGAAATTTAACGATTGAAGCATATATCACTCCGTTAGGAGGGATATATAAATGCGTAGAAAACTTAGATTTCTAAAGTTACGATGACTTTGCCGTAGCTTGAGAATTAGTGGTTGGAGCATATACTCTGATTTCGCAGAAATTCAGAAAGAAATCCCCTCTTCAAAGAGGGGTCAGGGGTGTTCTTGAAACTTGACTGAGAAGAAACAAAACCGAGGCTGCTAAAAAACCACAGGGGTCTTAGGGGGAGAAAATGCGTACAGGTGCTTAGAAGGATAAATCATTACTATTAGTACACTGACAAAAGATGTTGACTGGGGTTTGGGAAGAAATCGGCGAGACTAGCACACCACTAATCTCTCGTTCCGATTTCGCTCCCAAAACTTGGGCACCACCTTTAGTTATAAAGGTGGTAAATGTTATAAACAAGAGGCTATCTTTGTATGGTTCGAGTGCCTCACCATGATAAAGATGGCCGCTTTTTGAAAGCGTGTGCTTACCTCGGCAAGACTCACCGTAAATCAACTAAGCAGCGACTTCCAATCCTCAGCAAACTGCGCTTGTCCCTTAGAAGTAAGTTCGTGGCTTAAATTATAGGTCTCCAAACTTTCATCAAGCGGAATCTCCTTAAAAGGAATAATAGAACCTTTTCGCTCATACGGGTGTTCTAATTTCAAAGGCATTCCTAGTGCATTCCATTCAATAAGAACGGACTTAGGAGCTGTAATAATGTCTGAGCCAAGTTCTATAGATCTAATAAAAGCGTCTATACCCCTAATACTAGCAGCCAAAATCTTTACATGACCATCTCCATTAGCCTTGTACATTCGGGAAATGTTTTCTACGAGAGACATTCCATCCTGCCCAATTCCATCTATTCTCCCAATAAAAGGTGATACGTAAACGTTATCGAACCCTCTACTTTTAGAATAAATTGCTGCAGCCTGTTCCTGGCTAAAACATAGGGTTACATTTACTTGAATTCCTAGTTTCAACAAATCTTCCATTGCTTGAAGCCCAACAGTTGTTGCAGGCACCTTAACGTGAATATTATTACCCCACTTAGAAAATCGCTTTCCTTGCTCAACTAAATCATCTACCGTACTCGTATCATCTGAGTAAACTTCAACTGATACGGATCCACCTCCAACAATTGCATCAATTTTTTCAATTTGCTCTTTATACGCTTTTAATAAGCTATCGTTTGTGAACTTATCGCCACTATCTACTAATTTCTTAACTTCTGGGTTTTTGCTCAATAACGTAGGATTAGTTGTCTGACCATCCAGGAAACCAAGGGCTTCTTTGACCTCATGCGTATCGTTAGCGTCACAGCCGTCTAGATATATTAACGAGCTTAAGCCTTGTGGTTTCATACGATTGGGTACCCTCCAAAAATATTTCTTAACATTGTGAGAATTTTACCTGTAAAAGTTCTATGGTTACTCGAATTCTTTCTAAAATCGACTGCAACTTGTAAACTTTCATTATCAAGCCCCTTCTTCTTAGCTTCTTCTAGTGCCCATTGTCCTGTGCCTAAAGCTTCAACTACCCCAGAGAATTCGGACAAATCACCATATTTCTCCAATCCTTCTTTTACCATATGCATTAGATTAGATTCAATTACACTTCCGTCGGAATAAACATCTGCAACCTGCTTTAAATCAAAGTTATATTCTGAATTTTTTAGTACATTAAAGCCTTCAGCAATCGATTGCATCATGCCGTACTCAATTCCGTTATGTATCATTTTTGCGTAATGCCCAGCTCCAACTCCGCCTAATAGTTTATAAATCCCGCCGTCTTGAACCAATAAGTCAAATAACCATCGTATTTCTTCGAAAGCCTCCTTTCTTCCACCCACCATCAAACAAGGATGAAATTGTGCCCCTTTCGGACCTCCAGAAATTCCACAGTCAAAATAACTGACCGATATCTGATCAAATTCGGACGCACGTGAAATATCGTCCGAAAAATGTCCATTAGAGAAGTCAATCACCGTGTCTCCTGCAATAAAGTAATTTTTTACTTCATTTAAAATTGAGCTTGTTGCTTCTCCAGGAGGCAAGGATAGTACAATTAACTTTTTACTATCTATCTTTGATACCTCTTGAAGATTCATAATGCTAGTACACCCTAATTCAGTACTCAAGTCTTCCGCAACAGAATTTGTTCTATTATATAGAATAGGGATCTCACCTTTACTAGCTAAATTTCTAGCAAGCGATGACCCCATTTTTCCAAGTCCTATTAATACAATTGTTTGTTTCATAAGCTTTCTCCTTTTTTGTAATTAAGTAATGATACCTTCCCACTCCGCCACACTTTTAGAATTGCGTCTGTTATTCTCCACTGCTCCACTACTTCTTCTTTAGTAACGAAGTAAGTCTTATCTGATTTAAAAGCCTCTTCTAAAAGCATTGCGTACTCTCTTACGTAATGGTCTTTAGAGTCTTCAAAATCATAGCAAACGAATTCTTCACCGTCCTTTATTTCACAAACCTTTTGGTCTGGTCCATAATCAACAAAGTATCCCGTGTTGTCCTTGTAAATTACCTCTAAATATCTCTTGTATTCCTTCATGCCCTTCCCACCTTCTAAATTTAACTTTACACCGTTTGCCACATTTAGAGTAATGTTAAAATATGTCTCTGTGATGCTATTCTCTTCTACCCCGTCAATTTTTGTGTAACCATCGTACTGAGCTATCTTTGAATTATTGATAACGTCTTCCTCAGTTGGAGTTTCTATCTGTTTTAAAGATTCGACCCTATCTTGATCTTGTGCGAAAATTAATGCAAAAGATTCTATAAGATGATTCCCTCCTACGTCACGAAAAGCTCCATTTAAATCGTAAAAATCTCCTCTATTTTCTACCCCAATAATTTCGTTGGATTTAATAGAAATCTTAGAAATCTCGTCTCTTCTTGGTATAAATCGTGGCAAACTTCTTAGAATTGCCCTGCCCAAATAGTGATCTATTCGGTAAATATTCCTTTCGGCCACATATTGGGACAAAGTTTCGTCTAATTCCTCGTAGGTTTTTCGGTCAAATCCAAAGGGCTTCTCAATTATTACCCTTGCGTCACCTTGTCCCAAACTGCTTTTAAAAAGATTATTTAAAATTTCAATATAAATGTTTTGAGGAACAGCAAGATAGAAATACTTGGTGTAATTACAATATGGCCCATCCAGCAACTGCGCCAATCGCTGGTAGCTTTCTGCAGAACCAAAGTCTAATTGGAAATATTCAAAATGGCTGCAAAATGCTTTAAAATCGGTTTCGTTATACTTTCCGACCTTAGTTAGGCTTTCTTTTATGAACTCGTTATATTTACCGCCTGATAAATCCCGTCTTGCTACACTAACTATCTTTCTGCCTTTCAAACTCCCTTGAGTAAACATATAGTAAAGCGAAGGAATAAGCTTCCTGTTAGCTAAATCTCCGGTTGCACCGAATAGAATTAGGATTGGAGTCATAATAAAAAGGCTTAAAGGATCAAAATACAAAGGCAAAAAGTCAAAAACCAAGAATTATATTATCCCTGGGATCTTTTTAGCTTCTAGCCTTTTTTACTTTCAACTTTAACTAATTATTTCCTTGATTTTTTTTACAATCGTCGCTTCGTTTAAGCCTTCGTACATGTATAAGTCTTCTTTAGTTCCACTTTCAGGAAGATTATTTACAAATAATGAATAAATCTTAATTCCTCTATTTGAAAGTTCGCTTTTAACGGCCTCACCCAGTCCTCCAGCCTCGTAATGGTCTTCCACTGTAAGAATAATTGAATTATCAGTTATGCTTGTAAAGTCTATGCCGGTAAGCGGTTTAAGCTTTAACAGACCGATGACTTGGACATTTATTCCTTCTTTGTGTAGAGTTTGACTTGCCTTTATTGCTTCTACCAATGTTTCTCCAGCAGAAATAATTTTAATCTGACTTTCGTGTCCATAAACAGTAGCATCCATTATCCTATCTTCAGGATCGTGTAATTTAGGGGTGTCTGACCTGCCCAATCTAACGTAAGTAATACCTGGATTATTTGCAGCTTCTATTAATGCTTGTTCGGCTTCGTAAGCATCGGAAGGGTAATAAACTGTAGAATTCCATAAACTTCTAGCTAATGCAATATCTTCTAGGCCCATCTGGGATGGTCCATCCTCACCTATAGCAACCCCACCATGTGTGCCTACGATTTTGATATTTGCTTCACCTAGTGCGGCCATTCTTAGCTGATCAAATGCCCTAGTAAAGAATACGGAAAATGTTGATATGAAGGGAATTTTTCCTGTTCTTTCCAGCCCAAATGCTACCCCCGCCATGTTCTGTTCCTGAATAAAGCATTCTATGAATCGGTCCGGATATGCTTTTTTAAAATCCTCTGAAAAGGTTGAATTGCTTACTCCGCCATCTAAAACGACAATATTGTGACCAGCTTCGTAAATGTTTGAGAGCACTTTTCCGTAAACTTTCCGTGTAGATATCAAATCTTCACCCGATAAGTCTAATTTATTAACTTGGCTTGTTTGCGAATGATCTGCACTATTTGAAGATTGAGGTACAGTTATTGAGTAAACAGTTTTTTGTACTTCGCCCAATTCAGCAACAGCTGCCTCGAATTTATCTTGCTTCAAGGCCTTTCCGTGCATGTCTTCATTATTTTCTAAGAATGAAATGCCCGCTCCTTTAAGAGTTTTTGCAATTAAGATTCTTGGTTTGTTTGAGTTCATTCCTAACAGTTGTTTGTATCCTGCGGAAACTTGATCGAAGTCGTTACCACTCTCTACCAGAACAGCTTCCCAACCAAACGCCTGAAATTTGTCTTTGTAACTCTGTAAGTCCCAACCTAACATTGTTTCCCCTACTTGGTCTAATCTATTCACATCTAGAATTGCAATCAAATTGTTCAGTTTGTAGTACGAAGCAAACATTGCTGTTTCCCAAACGGATCCTTCTGCTATCTCACCATCTCCTAATAGTACAAACACATTGTTATTCAAATTATCTAAATGCTTGTAACTGTAGGCCATTCCCGCACCTATTGCTAAACCTTGTCCTAATGACCCTGTCGGTGCAACAGTGAATGGAAACTTATTTGTTGGGTGCCCTTCTAACCTGCTTCCAAACTTTCTTAAAGTATCTAATTCCGAAAAAGGAATACCACCTGCGACCGCCCAAAGCGAATAAAACAGTGGGGATGCATGTCCTTTAGAGAAAATAAGCCTATCGTTGTTGGTATTATCGGGATTTTCTACATCGTATTTAAAGTTTTCACTCCACATTAACGCAGCCATTAATTCGACCGCTGATAGTGATGAAGTTGGATGGCCTGAGCCCGCTTTAGTTGTAGAGTCTAAAACTAAATATCTTAATAATTTTGTGAGATTTTGAACTTCCGCTACTTCCATACAATACATAATATATCATGGAAAGATTCTTTAACAGAAATATTGAACGAAGAATGTATTTAAAACTCGAATTCGGGTTTATGTACTGGTACACTCCCAATATCATTCACCATCATTGAAGATGATTCATAAACTCCATGTTCGTTTATGTAGATTCCAACATGGCAATCCAACATAAGGCCTAATAAAGCGTTCTGAAGTTCCGTTCCAGTTCTGCCTTGGATAGCAAGATAATAGTTAAGCTCAGTAAGTACTTTAGATAACACTACATTACGCCTTTTTAAATGAGATAACTTTATTCCTAAGTAACTCATAATTAGTAAAGCTGCTACTACCAAGTTTGTTTTGTCGTTAAGCTCTTTGATTTTTAATTCTCTTAGTAAGAAATAGTAATGATGCATTTGAGCAACTATTTCAATTTCGTTATCTGGCAGTACTTCAGGAAGTTCTTCCCCCAGTACTGAGATCAATGCTCTAATAGCAGGAATTCTCTCGTTCCAAGGAATATTCAAGCTTTCAAGTTCAGCTAAAAGTACTTCCATTTCTTTAGCTGTTTCTTCAAAAGTTGGGCTTTGACTGAATGGGTATAGAGGTTTTACTTTCTCAAGATATTCTGTTGTATACGCTGTTCCCTCTAACTGAGAAGCAGTGATTGTTCCGAGGCCTAAAAGCATTGTTATGATAATCGCAATGTATTCTCGAGTAGTCAAAAATACTCTTAACTCTGCGCTGTAGCTTTCTTCTATTTTCTTAATATCGTTCATTTCCATCGGGCGATTTTACCATAGTATTAATAGTGTATTATGATAAAATGAGCTATTGTAAATAGTTACCATATGTTCAAACAACCCAACCCTCGAGAAGACTTTTATAAACTTTCTGAAGATGTAAATAAATTTTGGAAAGACGAAAATATTTTCCAAAGATCTATCGATGAACGTCCAGAAAACGATAGATATGTGTTTATCGACGGGCCTCCTTTTGTAACAGGAACTCCTCACTACGGTTCTCTACTTTCTTCCATTACTAAAGATCCTGTAACTCGTTATTGGACTATGCGCGGAAAAAGAGTAAGAAGAGTTTGGGGCTGGGATTGCCACGGATTGCCAATTGAAGAAAAAGTAAGCAAGAAGCTAGGATTACAAACAAGACAAGATATCGAAGCATTTGGTGTAGATAAATATGTAGAAGCTTGTAGAGCACACGTTGCTGAAGTCACAGACCAATGGGGTTGGTATATTGATGCTGTTGGAAGATGGGTCGATATGGATAACGCCTACTACACTATGAATCCCGAGTTCAACGAAAGCGTTCTTTGGGTATTCAAGCAAATGTGGAACAAAGGTTTTGTTTATAAAGATAAGAGAGTTTCTCTATTCTCTACAGATACAGCTACTCCAGTTTCAGAATTTGAAGTTGCGGAAAGCAATAACTACAAAGATGTAGATGACTTAAGTATTTTCGTAAAATTTGAAGCTGATAATTCAACATCTAAAGCCTTAAGCGATGTTCAAGGCAAAGTATTTTTTGTTGCTTGGACAACTACTCCATGGACTATTCCTTCTAACTTTGCGTTAGCAGTAAACCCAGAAGCCGATTATATTCTTGCTGACTTTGAAGGAGTACAAATTGTAATTGCAAAAGAAAGAGCTGAATATACTTTTGAGAAGAAAGAATTCAAAATTTTGAAGGAATTTAAAGGTTCCGAACTAGATGGAGCAAAATATAAACCAGTTTATGACTTTTTTGTACCTCAAACTACAGAAAAGGACTTCCACGTTTACCTACACGAAGGTGTAACTACAACTGATGGTTCTGGAATTCTTCATGTTGCTCCAGGATTTGGTGAAGAAGACTTTATGCTGGGAAAGAAATTTGGACTAAGTGACCACCAAGACATTAATGATGAAGGTAAGTTTACTGTTGGCCCATGGGAAGGAATGTATTTGATTAAAGCTTCTAAGTTGATTGCAGAGGATTTAAAAGAGAAAGGAAATCTATTGAGATCAGAAATTTATAATCACAGAGTTGCATACTTTAGGGGCGATAGTCCTTTGATTTATAAAGCTCAAGACGCTTACTTTGTAAACATTCAAAAGATAAAAGACAGAATGCTTGAGTTAAATGAAAAAATTAACTGGATTCCCGATCATATTAAAGAAGGACGATTTGCAGATGTAATTAAGAGCGCTCCAGACTGGTGTATTTCTCGAACTCGATACTGGGCAACTATTATGCCTCTTTGGAGAGCTGAAGATGGTGAAGAAATTGTTGTTGGAAGCATCGCAGAAATGGCTCAATATAATAGTGAAATTCAACAAAGAGAAGTTGAGGGAAAAATGGTTTGGTTCTTTGGAGAGAAGAAACTTTGGTTACATAGAGATGTTTGCGATTTTATTGTTTTGACTAAAGACGGCAAAGAATTCAAAAGAGTTACTGATGTTATGGACGGATGGTTAGATTCTGGAAGCGTACCTATTGCGGAGTACCACTACCCTTTTGAAAATAAAGAAGTATTCGAAAGCAATTATCCGGCAGACTATATCGCAGAATACGTTGGACAAGTTAGAGCTTGGTTCAATGTTCTTTTAAGAGTTTCTACAATTGTATTCGATGAAGTTCCTTTCAAAAATGTAATATGTACAGGCGTAATGGCAGGAACAGATGGTAGAAAAATGAGCAAAAGTTTCAATAATTACCCCGATCCTAGAGCAACTATCGAAAGATATGGTGGAGACGCTTTGAGGTTATACCTAATCGGAAGTCCATTAATGCGTGGTGGAGATATGAATTTCAGCGAAGGAGATTTAAAGTCTCAAGTTCAAGAAACTCTACTCCCACTTTGGAATATTTATACTTTCTTTGTGACATATGCAAATATGCACGAATGGAATCCTACACCTGAATTAGCTTACAACAAGAGATTAATTGAGAACGATTCGCATCCATGGGATCACATTCCTTTTGATAATGTAACTAACGAATTAGACATTTGGATTCTTTTGAGACTACAAGAAACTATCAAAGTAGTAAACGAAAGCATGGAAGCTTACGATCTTCCTATGGTAATTAAGGTTCTAAGAGAATTGATTGACGATACCTCTAAGTGGTTCATTAGAGAATCTCGAGATAGATTTGCAGATGCAAATCAATCAGCAATAGCTACTCTATATTATGTTCTTGTAGAAACAACTAAGCTATTAGCTCCATTCGCTCCATTTATTTCTGAGCGAATATATAAGGATATGACTGAAGGACTGGAAACTCCAGTTTCTGTTCACCTTTGCGACTTTCCAAAGCATGATCAGAAGTTCGTAGATCAATATACAAATTATAAAGAAGAAATGACGATTGTAAGAAGAATAGCCGAAATGGGTCATGAATTAAGAACAGTAAATGGATTGAAGGTTAGACAACCATTGAGAAAAATGGAAATAGTAACTGCTAATCCTCTACTTCCAGTAATTCCTCAGTGGATGAAGTTATTACTTCAGAAAGAATTGAACATTATCGAAGTCGATGAGATGAGAGAACTAACAAACGGAAACGGAATACTAACCGCTGAAGACAAGAATCACGCAATGAGCGTTTCAATCGATTCAAATCTAGATGAAGAACTTTTAGAAAAAGGAATGCTACGAGAACTGATTAGAAGTATTCAGGCGTCGCGAAAATCATCAGGTTTTAAGCAAGGAGACTCAGTTATCGTGCAGATATCTACTCAAAGCGAGAAAGTAAGTGATTTAGTAAATAAATACAATGCAGAAATATGTGAAGCAGTAAGCGCACCAAGCATTTCTACAAAGAATTCTGAAGTGGAAGCAAATAAAGGTGTAGAATTAGGAGGAGATTTAATTCAAATATCTATCGATTAATGGAAGAAACAAAAACAGATGACACAATTGGGCTTTTAGAAGAAACTCAAAGCAAGCCAAAGAAAAAAGTATTTGGAGTTCGCATTCCCTATGCGATCCTCGATGCGTTACAAACGCTAATAATTTCACTTTCAATTTGTGTTGTGATCTATATTTTTATAGCTACCCCAAACCAAATCGATGGTCAATCAATGGAGCCAAACTTTTATAGTGGCGAAATAATTCTTACTAATAAGCTAAGTGAATGGTTAGGCCCAACTCCGTTAGGAAAATCTCTCGGATTAGATTATGCCCGAGGGGACGTAGTAGTTTTCCAGAAGCCAGGCTATAACGACTTCCTGAAGAGAATTATTGCAGTTGAAGGAGATACAATAAAATTAAAGGGAGGTTACGTATATGTAAATGGTGAAAAACTAATCGAAGATTATCTACCACCAGCAACTTTCACAAGAGCAGGAAGTTACCTAAAAGAAGATGACGAACCTAAAACAGTTCCTGAAGGAAGGTATTTTGTGATGGGCGATAACAGAAGCAACAGTCACGATTCAAGATACTCAGATATAGGATTTGTTGATAGAACATGGTTCAAAGGAAAGGTTATCCTAAGATACTGGCCAATAAATAAGTTTGCAGTTATCTCGGGTGGAACATACTCTACAGTACCTAACGAAGAAGAAACCGAATGATATTCTCAATAACAAACCAAAAAGGAGGAGTTGGAAAGACAACTACCGTCATTAATATTGGAGCTTACTTAGCTAAAAACGGAAAGCGTGTTTTAGTTGTAGACTTAGATCCTCAATCGAATTTGACTTCTGGACTTGGAATTAAAAATGAATACAAAGAATTTCGAACAGTTTATGAAATGCTACTAGGAGATGCAACTGTTGAAGAAGTGGTTAAACCAACTCGAATTCCTAACTTAGACATTTTACCTTCAACTATTGAACTCGCTGGAGCTGAAATTGAACTAGTTAGTGCACTTTCTCGAGAAAGTATTTTGAAAAATCAGCTGAATAAAATTACAGATAAGTACGATTTTATTTTAATAGACTCTCCTCCATCTTTAGGCCTTTTAACGATCAACAGTTTGGTTGCAGCAGGCAATGTTTTGATACCTGTCCAGTCCGAGTACTTTGCGCTTGAAGGATTAGGGCAATTATTAAATACCGTAAAACTCATAAAGAACACGCTAAACCCAGGTCTGGACATAGGCGGAGTGATACTGACCATGTACGATACTAGGACAAACTTGAGCAAAGATGTAACATCAGAGATTCAGTCGTTTTTCGGAGATAAAGTATTCAAAAGCATCATCCCGAGAAGCATAAAATTGTCTGAAGCGCCTTCACACGGGTTAACAATAATGGAGTTCTCTCCATTCTCTCCAGGCGCCCTTGCTTACGAAAGTTTAGTTGAGGAAATAATAAATAAATACACCCTTGTTCGACCTAATATAGGCAGAAAGCCTTGAAAACATTGTTCCTATATTATATAAATGAGTAGATATATAAACTTAAAATGAAACAAACAGGACTTGGAAAGGGATTATCAGCTTTAATTAGCAAAAACACATTACCTGACCTTACTCAAGGTTACATCCCTAATCTTCCAATCGACTTGATTGTTCCTAATCCTTACCAACCTAGAGCTGAGATCAATCCAGACACGCTAGTAGAAATGGCAGACTCTATCCGTCAGCACGGCGTGATTGAACCGCTTTTAGTTACTAGAAAAGGCGATACATACGAATTAATTGCTGGAGAAAGAAGATGGAGATCTTCTAAATTAGCTGGAATGGAAACGGTTCCAGTTGTTGTAAAAGAGTCCACTCCTCAAGAAATGCTTGAATTAGCAGTAATTGAGAACGTTCAGAGAAAAGATTTAAACCCAATAGAAGAAGCCTTAGCCTTCGAACAGCTAATAAATACCTTCAACATGAACCATGAAGACATCTCAAAAAAGATTGGACTAAGCCGTCCAGCTATTGCAAATAAAATTAGACTTCTAAGTTTGCCTGATGAACTTAAAAAAGCGCTTTTAGATGAAAAAATAACCGAGGGACATGCCCGAGGATTGCTTGGACTCAAAAACAACGAAATGATGATCGCTGCATACAAGATAATTATGCGTGACCACCTCTCCGTTAGAGCTGTCGAGGAACTTGTCCGAAGACTAAACAAAGGATCCAAGATGCCAAAGCGAAAAACAATGCGTATCATTGATGAGAAAACAACAAACATAGAGTCCTCTCTTCGAGAAAAATTCGGCGAAAAAGTGTCTTTGTCCAGGTCACTAAAAGGCGGCAAGATAATTATCCCATTCACAAACGATAACGAATTAGATAAAATTCTCTCGTTAATTGATTAACCATGCCAAGATTACTAATCTCTGCTGCTCACACCTTAGAGAGCCCTGGTGTAGTAGTTGAAAACCTAAAAGAGGCTGACCTCACTAGAAATATACTCAAAAAGATAGTAACTCACCTAGACTCTACTGGTGTTGATTACAAAACAGTTCCCCTGGATCTGCCACTAATGCAGAGAATAAACTGGATAAACTCCCAAGACTACTCAGAAGAAAAAGGAGATCTGTTTATAGAAATTCACATAAACGACGGTGGCAAAAGAGGATTCGAGTTTTGGTTCAGTGGTAGCGCTGGTCCAGACAATAATTCTCAAAAACTCGCAGAGTATTTAATCAATAATCTTTCTAAGAAAACAGGATATGAAAGCCAAGGTGCTAAAAGCGAGCACGATCACGAAATCGGAAGCCTGTTAATACTTAATCAAACTCACCCTATTGCAGTAGCGCTGGAACTTCTGTATATAGACAACGAAGAAGATCAAAAAATTCTGCGAGACGAAACAAAACTAGATGCATTAGCTAAGTCATTAGCAGAATGTTTAAGCGATTTTATTAAAGCTAACCCAGAAATTGGTAAAAATTCAAAGAAAAAAGAGCAAGACTTAGCGGACGACACTTTAGATGACTTTTTGGATGATGATTTCGACGATCTTGACCTTCCGACGACTCCAAAAGCTCCTCTTAAACCCACTTTCCCAAGAGCTCCATCAGCAGGCAAGTCTGCTCCACTCTTAATGGATAGGCAAGAAAGGGAGAAGATGATCAAGGAAACTTACTTGAAATTAATTGGCAAAGAAATTTCTCAAAGCACACTCACATATTATTTAAACATGGGAGTTTCTGCTGAAGAACTCAATACTAAGCTATTAGAAAGCGATGATTTTAAAGCAATGGTTACTGATGCAAAAGGCTTTAAAGAAGCCAATGAGAAGGCTACCAAGGCCGAATCTGACTTACTGGCACTCCATGGTTGGGTTAAGGATCTAGAGACCATGACGGGCACTATGCAGAGAGTTATTGACTTCAAAAACAAGCGACTCGCAGAGATGCAAATCGAATTAGAAAAAAGAGGAATTATAAAACCAGGCCAATACCACGGAAGCGAAGCTTTAAAACAAAATACTGCCTCTGACTACCCTGCTCTAAAGCTGAAAACCAAGAAGCAGTCATCGATATACGATATTTTAATCCGCATCTTCAAGCTCTCTTAATTGTGATATAATCCAAGTATTACTAATGAAAATCTCGAAAAATTAAGTGACTACTAATAGATTTATAATTCAAAATTTATTAAACGATATAGCAAAAGCGTCTTCTCAAGACGCCTAAACTCTTAGTTATAAGGGTCCACTTTTTGACGGATTTTCATAGACATACTTATTATTAGGTGTTTTATGGAAATTTTAATTCTACTCGCACTTGTAATCATCGCAATCCTTGGATACATCGTCTTTTCTCAAATGAAAAGCAAAAACGCTACTCCTGTCGTAGTTGCACCAGTTGTTAAACAAATGACTGAAGAAGAAGCTATCGACAAAGCTAGCAAAATAGCTACAGCAAAAATTACCGAAGCTGAAAAAAAGGCGTTGGATATAGAAACTAAAGCACAAGCATCCCTTAATTCAGTAAGACAGCACTTGCAACAGCAAGAAAAGCTTTTGAATGATAGAGAAAAGAATCTCATCGCAAGAACTACTTCTATAGAATCCAGACTTAATCAATTAGATAAAAAAGAAGAAGAAATTCTTACAGCTAAGAAAGAAGTTGAGTCAAAAAGAGATGAATTACTTCAAGAAATCGAAACAGTTTCAAAAATGTCTCGAGAAGAAGCTGCTACAAAATTGAAAGCTGAAGTTGAAATTGAACTTACAGACTGGATGGCAAAAAAAATTAGAGAATCTGAATTACAGGTTTCTCAAAAGTCTGATGATAGGGCAAAAGATCTGTTAGTTGAGGCCATGTCCTCGGCAGCGACAGATTATGTAGCCGAAACTACTACAACTACCATCACAATCGATGACGAGACATTGAAGAGCAAGATTATCGGAAAGCAAGGTCGAAACATCAGAACCTTCGAAAAGCTTACTGGAGTTGATCTGATTGTGGACGAGACACCAAATCAAGTTACTATCTCGTGTTTTGACCCAATTCGAAGAGAAGTTGCAGCATTAACATTAAATAAACTACTCTCTGATGGTAGAGTTCACCCCGGATCTATCGAAGAAACTGTAGACAAAGTCAAAAAAGATCTTCTAAAAGTTATCAAAAAGACTGGAGAAGACATGGCTTACGAAACAGGCTTCAACGATCTTCCAAACGAGATCATCATGTTGCTTGGTAGATTCAAGTATAGATTTAGTTATGGCCAAAACTTGGTAAAGCACACTCTTGAGATGGTAAAGATAGCCGAAGTTCTTGCAAAAGAGATCAAAGCTGACGTTAGAACTGCAAAACTTGCATGCTTACTACACGACATTGGAAAGGTTGCACCAGAAGAAGGTAAGCAACATCACCATATCTCTGCAGAAATCGCTAGAAAGTACTTTAAAAACGATAATTTGATCAATGCTATCGAAGCACACCACTACGATATTGATTCTAAATGTAAAGAGGCTGAAATTGTAAGAATTGCAGACGCAATTTCTGGAGCAAGACCTGGTGCAAGAGTAGAAAATTATGAAGATTATGTAAAGAGAATTAGAGCTTTAGAGGATATCGCACACAAACAAAAGGGAGTTAAAGAATGCTTTGCTATTTACGCAGGTAGAGAAATCAGAGTTATCGTTAACCCAATTGAGGCTAGTGATGAAGACGCTAAAGTAATGGCATACAACATTGCAAAGGAAATCGAAGCAACTCAAAACTACCCTGGAGTAATCAA